>NZ_LSJT01000111.1:0-47856 GCF_001556795.1 Dermacoccus sp. CCH2-D9 | reverse complement strand
CGATCGCGGCGGGCTTCGTCGACATCGCATCGGCGACCTGTTGCCACGTCATGCAGCCCGTGGCGACCATCGTCGTGTGGACGACGGCGAGCGCCTGCTCGAGGCCGAGCATGCCGAACACGGCGTCCGCGAACGCGTGCTCCTTGTCGTGGCGCGCGTGCGGCGCGTGGTCGGTCGCGACGATGTCGATCGTGCCGTCGGCGAGCGCCTCGCGCACGGCCTCGATGTCCTCGCTCGGGCGTAGCGGCGGGTTGACCTTGTAGACCGGGTCGTAGCTCTCGACGAGGTCCGTCGGCAGCATGAGGTGGTGTGGGGTGGCCTCCGCGGTCACGGCGATGCCGAGCGACTTCGCCCAGCGCAGCACCTCGACGGTGCCCGCCGTCGACGCGTGCGCGACGTGGACGCGGCTGCCGGTGTGGCGCGCGAGCATGACGTCACGCGCGACGATGACCTCCTCCGCGACGCCGGGCCAACCGGGCAGACCGAGACGTCCGGAGATCTCACCCTCGTGGCAGCAGGCCTGGCCGTCCGCGAGGTTCGGGTCCTGCGCATGCTGGCTGACGACGCCGTCGAACGCCTTGACGTACTCGAGCGCGCGACGCATGAGGCGGCTGTCGTGCACGCACTTGCCGTCGTCGGAGAAGACCCGGACGGCGGCGCGCGAGCGGGCCATGAGGCCGAGCTCGGCGAGTTCCTCGCCGGCGAGGTTCTTCGTCACGGCGCCGATGGGGTGGACGTCGACGAGCCCGACGCGCTCCCCGAGTTCGGCGATGCGCTCCGCGGCCTCGGCGGTGTCCGTCACGGGGTTCGTGTTGGCCATCGCGAATACGGACGTGAAGCCGCCGGCGGCGGCAGCCGCCGAACCCGTCGCGATCGTCTCGGCGTCCTCGCGGCCCGGTTCGCGCAGGTGGGTGTGGAGGTCTACGAGGCCGGGCAGCGCGACGAGTCCGTCGGCGTCGACGCGCGTCGCGCCGGCGGCGTCGAGGTTCGTACCGATCTCGGCGATGGCGCCGTCACGCACGAGGATGTCGGCCGCGCCGGTGCCGACGACGTCGGCGCCGGTGATGAGAACGGGGCCTGCGTGGTCGCTCATGCCTGAGCTCCTTCCGTCGAGTTCGAGGCGAGCAGGTGGTACAGGACGCTCATGCGCACGGCGACGCCGGCGCTCACCTGGTCGAGCACCTTCGAGCGTGCTTCGTCGGCGGCGTCGGGGCTGATCTCGAGGCCGCGGTTCATCGGGCCCGGGTGGCAGATGACGGCATGCTGCGGCAGCAGCGCGAGGCGGTCGCGCGTCAGGCCATACCCGACGGTGTACTCGCGCGGCGTCGGGAAGTAGCCGCCGGACATGCGTTCGCGCTGCACGCGCAGCATCATGACGGCGTCGACGTGCGGCAGCACGGCGTCAAGGTCGTAGCTGACGTCGAAGCCGTCGCGCGCAGCCCAGGCGGCGATGCCGGACGGCATGAGCGTCGGCGGCGCGACGAGCGTGACGTGCGCGCCGAGGGTCTTGAGCAGGATGAGGTTGGAGCGCACGACGCGACTGTGCGTGAGGTCACCGACGATCGCGACGTGCTTGCCCTCGAGCGTGCCGAGCTGCGCCTGCATCGTGTAGGCGTCGAGCAGCGCCTGCGTCGGGTGCTCGTGGGTGCCGTCGCCGGCGTTGACCACCATGCAGTCGACCCACTGGCTCACCTGCAGCGGCGCTCCGCTGCGGTTGTGGCGGATGACGAGGCCGTCGACGCCCATGGCCGCGACCGTCATCACGGTGTCGCGTAGCGACTCGCCCTTGCTGACGCTCGAGCCCTTCGCACTGACGTTGATGACGTCCGCAGACAGCCATTTCCCGGCGATCTCGAAGGAGCTGCGGGTGCGCGTCGAGTCCTCGAAGAACAGGTTGACGACGGTGCGTCCGCGCAGCGCGGGCAGTTTCTTGACCTCGCGGTTCTGCACGTCGTGCATGGCGGCGGCCGTCTCGAGGATCATCTCGGCGTCGTCGTGGGTGAGGTCGGCGGCCGACAGCAGGTGCTTCACGACGCGTCCTTTCGCTGCTGCGGCGCGGCGGGGCCGCTGATGCGCACCTCGTCGCTGCCGTCGGTCTCGGCGACGCGCACGCGCACGTGCTCGCTCGTCGCCGTCGGCAGGTTCTTGCCGACGTGATCAGCGCGGATCGGCAGTTCGCGGTGACCGCGGTCGACGAGGACGGCGAGGCGGACGGCCTTGGGGCGCCCGAGGTCGCCGAGCGCGTCGAGGGCTGCGCGCACGGTGCGTCCGGAGAAGAGAACGTCGTCGACGAGGACGACGGTGCGCCCGTCGATGCCGGCTGCGGGGATGTCGCTCTGATGCGCCACGCGGGCGGGGTTGGCACGCAGGTCGTCGCGGTACATCGTGACGTCGAGCGTGCCGACGGGGATGTCGATGCCTTCGACGTCCTTGAGCGCGTCGGCCAGGCGGCGGGCGAGGTGCGCGCCACGCGTCGGGATGCCAAGCAGGACGAGGTCGTCCGCGCCCTTGTTGCGTTCGAGGATCTCGTGAGAGATGCGGCGCAGAGCGCGACCGATCTCGGGGGCCGACAGGACCACGCGGCCGTCGTCGGGAGTGGTTCGTGATGTCGAGACGTCCCCGTCACCGGGTACGCCGAGAGCGTCGCGCGTCATGCGCAGGCCTCCTTCGCCGCCTCACAGGACGGATCGTTAAAGGATGATTCCGCTGCCCACCTTATCGCGCCTCGCCGGCCACGCCTGACCGGCGTCGTCCTGTTGGGACCCCGGCACTCGGCCTGGTGACCTGCTCTTGGCAGTCTCCGAGGTCGGACACCGTGAACGAGCGTTCAGAACTCGACGAAGCGCGCCGCGTCGTCACGGGCCGGGACGGGCAGGTCATCGATGCCGCCGTGCCGCAGCGCTGCTTCTCGCGACGCGGCCCCGATGTTGTCTAGCTCCAGCGACTGGACGAGCCGGTCGAACTCGCGCGGATGCGTCAGCCGCAGCACGGGCACCCCCTCCGGCGCAGCCTCCCAACGGCGCATGCGCTCGCGTTTGCGCGCGAACGATGAGAAGTGCCACCGCACGATTGAGTTGCGCGAGAACAGCTGTCGCACGTTCTCCGTGTTCCCGTTGCACACGGGCGTGCGAGTGGTGAGGCGATGGACGCAGCGGCGCACGAGGCGGGAGAGGGTGAGGGCACGCGAGTAGTCGAGCGCGATGACGACCTGCGCCCGCTCGAGCATGACGTCCCTCCAGGCGCCGTACGCCGAATCGACGACCCAGCCCTCTGCGCTCGCCATCTGGTGCGCCAGAGCCCGCTGCTCGTCCTGCGGACGCTCGACCCAGCCGGGCAGCCACCCGACCTCGTCGTCGACGAGGTGGACGGGCAGCCCCAGGGCAGCGCCGAGCCGCGCCGCGGCCGTCGACTTGCCCGATCCCGTGACGCCGTACAACAGCACTCGCTGCGCGTGTTCGACATCGGAGAGGGAGGCGACGGGCATGATCCGAGCATATCGGGGCACTCAGGCCCACGCGAGCGACATGACACGACCCACCCGCGCGAACGGGTGGGTCGTGTCATGTGAGTGGTGGACGGGGCCGTCAGTCGACGATGCTCGACTTCACTTCGGACAGCTTGGTCAGCAGACCACCGATGAACTGCGGCGAGTTGTCGGTCGACAGCTCGGTCGCCAGGTTCTTGGCCTCGGAGACGGCGACGCCGTCGGGCACGTCGTCGACGTAGAGCACCTCGTAGGCCGCGACGCGCAGCAGGGCGCGGTCGACGGCGGGCATGCGATCGAGCGTCCAACCGCGTGCGTACGTCTCGAGCGCTTCGTTGATCGTGCGCCAGTGGTCGACGACGCCGCGCACGAGCACCGCGGTGTACTCCGGCAACGGAGCCGGCGTCACGGGCGCGAGGACGCGCTCGTCGAGCAGGTCCTTCGCGTTGATCTCACGCTGCTCGGCTTCGAACAACAGGTCGAGGGCGCGCTTGCGCGCCTTGGTGCGAGCACCCATCGATCAGGAGACGCGGCCGAGGTAGGAACCGTCGCGCGTGTCGACCTTGACCTTCGTGCCCTGCTCGAGGAACAGCGGCACCTGGATCTCGGCGCCCGTCTCGAGCGTCGCGGGCTTCGTGCCACCGGTGGAGCGGTCGCCCTGCAGGCCCGGCTCGGTGTGCGTGATCTCCAGGACGACGGACGCAGGCAGCTCGACGTAGAGGACGGTGCCGTCGTTCTGCGCGACGATCGCCTCTTGGTTCTCGAGCAGGAAGTTCGCGGCGTCGCCGACGGCGGTGGCCGGGATGTTGATCTGGTCGTACGTCTTCGTGTCCATGAACACGTAGTCGTCGCCGTCCTTGTAGAGGTACTGCATGTCGGAGCGGTCGACGTTGGCCGTCTCGACCTTGACGCCGGCGTTGAACGTCTTGTCGACAATCTTGCCGCTCATGACGTTCTTGAGCTTCGTGCGGACGAAGGCCGGGCCCTTGCCGGGCTTGACGTGCTGGAACTCGACGACGGACCACAGCCCGTTGTCGATCTTGAGAACCATGCCGTTCTTGAGGTCGTTCGTGCTCGCCATGGAGATCCGCCTTCGTTCATCGGGCAGCGCCAGGGCTCGTCGGCCCCGTGAACGCGCACCCGGGTGATGCCGCTGCGGACGGTGATCCGCGCGGCCGGTCAACAATCGCCCGCGCAGGCGCACGGGCATCAGCATCGAGTCTATCGTGTGAGCGCACCTCCCCCGATCGACGTTCCACACCTGCGCGTGATGCATTTCACGTCGGGCCTCGCCATACTGGGCGCATGAAGTGGACTCGCCTCGTAGCCGCCCTGCCCGCACTCGGCACGGCCGGTGTCGCCGCCTACGACCTCACGCAGAAGAACCACTCGCTGCTGCGCAACTTCCCCGTCCTCGGCCACGCGCGCTACGCGATCGAGCTGATCGGCCCGGAGATGCGGCAGTACATCGTCGCAGGCAACGACGAGGAGCGCCCGTTCAGCCGCGACCAGCGCGCCTGGATCTATCGTTCGGCCAAGGGCGTCAACAACTACGTCGGCTTCGGCACCGACAACGACCTCGAGAGCAACGAGGGCTACCCGATCGTCAAGCACCGCACGTTCGCGCAGTCGCATGCCGCGGAGACCGACGACCACGCCATCCCCTGTGCGAAGGTGCTCGGCGGGGCCCGCGGACGCGCCAAGGCGTTCCGTCCGCGCTCCGTCGTCAACGTCTCCGCGATGAGCTTCGGCTCGCTCTCCGGGGCGGCGATCACCGCGCTCAACAAGGGCGTCGCACTCGCCGGGGCGATGCACAACACCGGCGAGGGCGGGTTGTCCACCTATCACCGAAGCGGCGGCGACCTCATCCTGCAGATCGGCACCGGCTACTTCGGCTGCCGTGCCGAAGACGGCCACTTGGACCTCGACAAGCTCGTCACCGTCGTCGAGTCGGCGCCCGTCAGGGCCATCGAGATCAAGCTCTCCCAGGGCGCCAAACCGGGCCTCGGCGGCGTCCTGCCCGGCGCGAAGGTGACGAAGGAGATCGCCGACATCCGCGGCGTCCCGCAGGGCGAGACCGTCGTCTCGCCGTCACGGCACACCGCGTTCCACGACATCGACTCGATGCTCGACCTCGTCGAGACGATCGCCGAGCGCACCGGCCTGCCCGTGGGCATCAAGTCGGCCGTCGGCGAGATGGGTTTCTGGCAGCAGCTGACGGCAGCGATGTCGAGCGTCGACGGCCCGCGCCGCGGAGTCGACTTCGTGACGATCGACGGCGGCGAGGGTGGCACGGGTGCGGCGCCCGTCGTGTTCTCCGACTCGGTCGCGCTCCCCTGGGCCGTCGGCTTCTCGCGCGTCTACGCCCTGTTCGCGGAGGCCGGCCTCACCGACGACGTCGTGTTCATCGCCTCCGGCAAGCTCGGCCTGCCGATCACGGCGGCGCAGGCGTTCGCCATGGGGGCCGACATGATCAACGTCGCGCGCGAGGCGATGCTGTCGATCGGCTGCCTGCAGACGCAGAAGTGCCACGAGGACACCTGCCCGACGGGCGTCGCGACGCAGAACGCGTGGCTCGCGCACGGCCTCGACCCCGAGCTCAAGAAGGTTCGCCTCGCGAACTACCTCGTCGCGCTGCGCAAGGACCTGCTGAAGATCAGTGACGCCGTCGGCGTCGCGCACCCCGGTCTGCTGACGCCCGACGACGTCGAATTGCTCGACGGGATGCGCAAGGGCACCGGCCTCGCCGACGTCTTCGGCTACCAGCCCGACTGGGGGCGCCTCGGCGACGAACTGGCGCGCGAGATCACCGACATCATGGTCGCCGGCGACTTCGAGAACGCCGGCACCGCCGCCGGTGACCGCGAGACGGCGAAGAAGGAGCAGCCGACGCGCTGAACGGCGCGTCTCAGCCAGTCACCGCGTCGAAGGCTGCACGCAGCTGCTCGCGCGTCGGGCCTTCGAGGCGGTGGACGTCGCCGATGCCGTGCAGGACGACGAAGCGCAGCGTCGTGCCGCGCGTCTTCTTGTCACGCCCCATGACGGTGAGCATCTCGTCGAAGTCACCGCCCGCGTACGTCGTCGGCAGCCCGAGCGAGGTGATGACGGCGCGCTGCCGCTCCACATCGTTGCGCCCGAGCACGCCTGCCGCGAAGGCCAGTTCGGCGGCGAACACGCAGCCGACGGCGACGGCGTCACCGTGTCGCCAGGTGTAGTTCTCGAGCTGCTCGATGGCGTGCGCGAATGTGTGGCCGTAGTTGAGGATCTCGCGCAGGTTCGATTCCTTGAGGTCGGCCGCCACGACCGAGGCCTTGACGCTGATGGCCCGCTCGACGAGTTCCACGAGCTGCGGGCTCGTCACGTCGAGGCACGCAGCCGGGTCGGCCTCGACGAGTTCGAGGATCCGTTCGTCGCGGATGAAACCGCACTTGACGACCTCTGCGAGCCCGGCCGCGACGTCGGGTTCGGGTAGCGTCCGCACCGTGGCGAGGTCGGCGAACACGGCGAGCGGCTCGTGGAACGCGCCGACGAGGTTCTTGCCCTCGGCGATGTTGATGCCGGTCTTGCCGCCGACCGCCGCGTCGACCATCGCGAGCACCGTCGTCGGCACCTGGATGACGCCCACGCCGCGCAGCCACGACGCGGCAACCCAGCCGGCGAGGTCGGTCACCGCTCCCCCGCCGACGCCGACGACGACGTCGGTGCGCGTGAAGCCGGCTCGCGCCATGACGCCCCACAGGCGCGCGCTCACCTCGATCGTCTTGGCAGCCTCGCCGTCGGGCACGACCTCGCGCACGACGTCGATGCCGCGGCCACGCAGCGCTTCTTCGACGCGGTCGGCAATCGCCGTCACCGCCGCCTGCTCGACGATCAGTGCCCGCGCCACCCCGGCCGGGACGGCGCCCGCGAGGTCTTGCAGCACCCCCTCGCCGATGTGCACGGCATACGCGGTTCCCACACTGATGATGCTCATGGCGTCTCTCCTTCGTCGCGGCGCGTCCGGCCGCCTCGTGTGGCCCCGAGGATGCGTCGTCGCGCGATCGTCGCTGCCACCGAAGACGGCAACGGGCGCTTTCCACCGGTCAAGGCGGGCGTCTCGTGCTCGGCCGCGACGAGCGCCTCGATGATGCGCGTGGCCGACGCACCCGTCGTCCCGCGCGAGGTGTCGACGGTGACCGTCGCGACCTCCTCGTACAGCCGTCGGCGTTCGGCGAAGATGCGCCGCCACGTGTCGATGCCACCGTTCGCGAGGATCGGGCGCGTCACGTCGCCGCGGATGCGGTAGCCGGCGTTGCGTTCGTCGACGGTCAGGTAGACGACGGTGTGCTCGCGCAGCGCCGCCCGCGTCGAGTCGTCGAGCACCGCCCCGCCACCGAGCGCGAGGACTCCGTCGAACGTGCCGAGCTGCTCGGTGATGACGTCGCGCTCGACCTCGCGGAACGCGGCCTCGCCGTGCGTCGCGAAGTAGTCACTGATCGAGCAGCCGAGGCGTTCGACGATGAGCGCGTCGCTGTCGCGCAGTTCGACGCCCCAGCGCGCCGCGAGGGAGCGCCCGACGGACGACTTGCCGGACGCCATCGGCCCGACGAGCACGGCGCGGGGACGCGGGTGGTGGCGCTCGGCGTCAGCCGCAGGCGTCGCTGGCGCGCTCACTCCCACGTCGTGAGCAGATCGGGGATGTTGGCGAGGTAGCTCTCGAGGTTGCGCCGCGTCTCGGCGACCGAGTCTCCACCGAACTTCTCGACGCACGCCTCGGCGAGTACGAGCGCGACCATCGCCTCCGCGACGACGCCAGCCGCCGGAACGGCGCAGACGTCGGAACGCTGGTGGATCGCCGTCGCGGCCTCACCCGTCGCGACGTCGACGGTCGCGAGCGCCCGCGGCACCGTCGAGATGGGCTTCATCGCGGCGCGCACCCGCAGCACGTCACCGGTCGACATGCCGCCCTCGGTGCCACCGGCACGGTTCGACTGGCGACGGATGACGCCGTCGTCACCGCGCACCATCTCGTCGTGAGCGGCCGAACCGCGGCGCGCGGCCGTCGTGAACCCGTCACCGATCTCGACACCCTTGATCGCCTGGATCCCCATCATCGCGGCGGCGAGGCGCGCGTCGAGGCGGCGGTCCCAATGTACGTGCGAGCCGAGGCCCGGGGGCAGACCGTAGGCGCAGACCTCGACGACGCCGCCGAGCGTGTCGCCCGCCTTCTTCGCCGCGTCGATCTCGGCGACCATGCGCGCCGAGCCGTCGGCGTCGAGGGTGCGCACGGGGTCGGCGTCGAGGGCCGCGACGTCGTCGGGGTGCGGCAGCGGTGAGTCGTCGGCGACGGCGGCCGTCCCGACGGCGACGGTGTGCGAGACGAGCCGGATGCCGTAGGCCTGCTCGAGGAAGCGCGCGGCGACCTCACCGAGGGCGACGCGCGCCGCGGTCTCGCGCGCGGAGGCGCGTTCGAGGACGGGGCGGGCGTCGGCGAAGCCGTACTTCTGCATGCCGACGAGGTCGGCGTGGCCGGGGCGCGGGCGCGTCAACGGCTTGTTGCGCGCGATCTCCTTCTCGGCGTTGACGTCGTTCGACGCCTCGTACGCGGATGCCTCGACCGGATCGGGCGACATGACGGTCTCCCATTTCGGCCATTCGCTGTTGCCGATCTGCAGCGCGAGCGGCGAACCGAGCGTCACGCCGTGACGCAGGCCGCCGACGAACGTCACGACGTCCTGCTCGAACTTCATGCGGGCGCCGCGCCCGTAGCCGAGGCGACGGCGCGCGAGGGCGTCGGAGATGTTCTGCGACGTCACCTCGACGCCGGCGGGCAGCCCCTCGATGACGCCCATGAGGGCCGGGCCGTGCGATTCACCTGCGGTCAACCAACGAAGCATGCGGCCGATCATTTCACGGCGGCGCGCCCGGCCTCCATCATGTCCGCGATGGGGGCAGTGTGGCCGGTGAACAGCTCGAACTGTGCCGCGGCCTGGTGCACGAGCATATCGAGGCCGCTGACGACGGTCGCACCGCGCGCACTCATCGTGCGGGCGAATGCCGTCGGCCAATCGGCGTAGACGACGTCGAGGACGAACGGCCCGCCGGCCGCGCCGATGCGCAACGACGGGGCGTCGACGACGCGCGCAGCGAGGGCGTCCGCGCCCCCGGCCGGGGACGTCTGGACGACGAGCAGCGCCATGCCGACCGCCCACGCCGCGTCCTCGTCGTCCTCGCGCACGACGCGGGTGCTCATGCCCAGCGAGCGCGCCAGTGCCAGCGTCTCGGGGCGCGCCTGCTCGCGCACGACAAACATCACCTCGCGCACGCCGAGACGCGACAGAGCGGCGACGACGGAACGTGCCGTCGCGCCCGAGCCGATGACGACGGCGCCCCGGCCACCCGCGCACCCGGCGGCGCGCAGGGCTTCGACGACGCCGTGGACGTCGGTGTTGTCGGCGAACCAACCACCGTCACGCCGCACGAGCGTGTTGGCCGCGCCGACGTCACCAGCGAGCGCCGACGCCTCGTCAGCCACAGCCAACGCCGCTTCCTTGCACGGCATCGTCACCGACAGTCCGACGACATCGTGGTCGAGCCTGGCCACGAATGCGCGCACCTCATCAGCGACGACCTCGGCACGTGCGTACGACCAGTCGTCCAGGCCCGCCGCTCGATACCCCGCCTCGTGCAGCGTCGGCGAGAGCGAATGGTCGATCGGCGAGCCGACGACGAGTGCGCGGGGCATCAGCAGCCGCGTCCGGGGTTCGCCTTGCACCAGGCCCGGAACTTCTTCTCGTTCTCGAGCTGCTGGTCGTAGGTGTCCGCGAACAGCGTCTCGCCCGTGTCGAGGTTGACGGCGACGAAGTACTTCCACGTGCCCGGCGTCGGGTTCGCGGCGGCCTTGATCGCGTCGAGACCGGGGCTGTTGTACGGCGTCGGCGGCAGACCCGCGTGCACGTACGAGTTGTACGGGCTCGGGTTGGCGCGGTCGGCGTCGGTCGTCGTCACCGTGCCGCGCTTGTGGATGACGTAGTGGACGCTCGAGTCCATCTGCAGTTTCATCCCGCTCGACAGGCGGTTGTCGATGACGCGGGCCACCTTGCCGTCGTTCGCCGCGTTGGGCGACTCGGCCTGCACGATGCTGGCCTTCGTCAGCACCTTCTGGATCTGGTCGGCCGGGATGTTGAGCGAGTTGATCTGCTCCTTGGTGTTCGTCACCATCGTCTGCAGCTGCTGCTTCGCCGACATCGACTTGTCGAAGTCGTACGTCGAGGGGAACAGCCAGCCCTCGAGCTTGCCGTTCATCGTGCTCGGCAGGCCGAGCTGCGCGGGCGTCACGGCCTCGTACTCACTGACGGGGTGGCCGGTGCCCTTCGACAGCTTCGCGAAGATCTCGCTCTGCCACAGGCCCTCTTGGATGACGATGCCGCCGCCGACGCGGTTCTTCGGGTCCTGCAGCGCGGAGAGCGCCGAATCGGCGCTCTGCTTCTTCCTGAGTTTGTAGACGCCGGGCGTCAGGTTGACGTTCGGTGACGCCGCCATCGCCTCGACGAAGGCCGACGTCGACTTCGTCACCCCGGCCGCGACGAGGGCTGAACCGATCGTGCTGCCCGCGTCACCCTTGTTGATCTTGACCTCGGCGGTCTCGTTCTCCCCCGTGCCCGAGTAGTCGCCCCCTGAGCTGCTGAACGACGGCAGGCTCAGCCCCAGGGTGCGCCACGCGAAGGATCCGGCGGCGACGACGAGGACGAGCGCGAGCGCCAGGGTCACGAGACCGCGGCGCTTGTTCGGGTTGTAGTCGACCTCGCTCGCGCCGGCTGGGCGGAGAGCCTGGGCCTCGCGTTGCGCATCAGCGCGGGCGCGATGTTCGCGTCGCGACTGCAGCCGTCGCGCCTGTGGCAGCTCTGCCCGAGTGGGTGCGCTGCGTTCGCCGTCACGACGGACGCTCTGGCTGGGGTCGACCTCGTCGTTGCCGCTCCCGAAGAGACGCTCGCGGGGAGAATCAGGCATCGTGGGTGTCACCTTCGCTTGTCCGTCGTCGCGCACGGGGCTTGCGGCCCCCCACCTCGAGGCCGGGCGGCCTTCCGGTGCCACGCTCGGTCTCGAGTGCGGCCTGCAGGATGAGCACGGCGGCCTGCTGGTCGACGTGCTGCCTGTGCTTGCGCCCGGCCACCCCACTGGCGTGGAGCGATTGGTGCGCGGACACAGATGTTAGACGCTCATCGACGAGAATGACGCGAAGCGCGGGCCGAAGACGCTTCAGCGTGTTGGCCCAGGCGCGAGCGGCCTGTGTCGACGCGGTGTCCTCACCCTTCATGTTGAGGGGCAGGCCGACGACGACCTCGAGGGCACGAGCGTCGTCCGCGAGCTCGGCCACGCGCTGCACATCCTTGTCGCTCGCGCTCGCGCGCGCGAGGGTCTCGACGGGCGTCGCCATGATGCCGTCAGGGTCGCTGACGGCGACGCCGACACGCACGGTGCCGACGTCGACGCCCAACCTGATCCCCTCACGCATCACGAGCCAGCCGCACCTTCAGTTCGTGACCGTGCGGCCAACGGTGTGCTCGACCTCGGCGATCGCGGCGCCGAGCTTCGAGGCGTCCTGGCCACCACCCTGTGCGAGGTCCGGCTTGCCGCCGCCACCACCACCGAGCACGCCGGCCGCGACCTTGACGAGGTCACCGGCCTTGACACGCCACTCGCGTGCCGGCGCGTTCGTCGCGATGACGATGACGGGGCGGCCCTTGCTCACGCCGCCGACTGCGACGACGCTCGGCGTCGCGTCGCCGAGCTTGGCGCGCAGGTCCGTCGCCATCGCCCGGGCCGCGTCGGCGTCGATCGCGTCGTCGTGATGACCGATGAAGCGCACCCCGAAGACGTCCTTCGCCTGCTCGACGAGGGAGCCGGCCGCAGCGGCCATCTGCTGCTGCTTGAGGCGCGAGAGCTCGCGCTCGGCGTCCTTGATGCGCGTCAGCATCTCGGAGATCTTGTCCTTGAGCTCACCCGGCTGCGCCTTCGTCATCGACGTGAGGTCGGCGACGAGGGCGCGCTCCTTCGCGAGGTAGCGCATCGCGTCGATCCCGACGAACGCCTCGAGACGGCGCACGCCCGAACCGACGGACGACTCGCCGGTAAGCGTGAGCGCACCGATCTGCGAGCTGTGCGCGACGTGCGTGCCACCACAGAGCTCTCGCGACCAGGGGCCGCCGATCTCGATGACGCGCACCTGCTCGTCGTAGGTCTCGCCGAACAGGGCGATCGCGCCCCACTCCTTTGCCTCGGGCAGCGTCATGTACTGCGCGGCGACGGGTAGGTCACGACGCAGGGCGAGGTTGGAGACCTCCTCGATCTCGCTGCGCGTCTCGGGCGACAGGGCCGAGTTCCACGCGAAGTCGAGACGCAGGTAACCGGGCTTGTTGTACGAGCCGCTCTGCAGCGCCGACGGGCCGAGCACCTCGCGCAGCGCGGCGTGCACGACGTGCGTGCCCGAGTGCGCCTGGCAGGCGGAGATGCGCCATTCGGGGTCGACCTGCGTCTGGACGCCCTCACCAACGCGGACGGGCCCGTCGAGCACCTCGACCGTGTGCGCGATGAGGCCCTTGACCGGGCGCTGCACATCGACGACCTTGAGGCGACCGGCGGGCGTGACGATGATGCCCTCGTCAGCGATCTGACCACCGGATTCGGCGTAGAACGACGTGCGGTCGAGCACGACCTGGCCGCTCTGACCCGGCTCGAGCTGTTCGACGGCCGAGCCGTTCGCGACGAGGCCGCGCACGCTCGCCTCGGCCTGCAGCGTCTCGTAGGCGAGGAACTCGGTGGCCCCGGCCTCGCGCAGCTGCGTCCAGACGGCGACGTCACCGTGGCCGGCCTTCTTCGCCTTGGCGTCGGCCTTGGCGCGCTGACGCTGCTCGTCCATGAGGCGACGGAAACCGGCCTCGTCGACGCTGACTCCCTGCTCGGCCGCCATCTCGAGGGTGAGGTCGATCGGGAAGCCGTACGTGTCGTGGAGGCTGAACGCCTGGTCGCCGGTGAGGACGGGCTTGTCGCCGCCCGCCTGCTGGTCCGTCGTCTGCTTCGCCTTCGCGACCGCGGTGTCGAGGATCGTCGTACCAGCGACGAGGGTGCGGCGGAATGCCTCCTCCTCGGCGTACGCGATCTGCGAGATGCGCGCGAAGTCGGTCTTGAGCTCGGGGTACGACTGCGACATCCGCTCCATCGAGATCGGGACCAGGTGCGGCAGCGCCGGGTCGGCGTAGCCGAGCAGGCGCATCGCGCGCACCGCGCGGCGCAGCATGCGGCGCAGGACGTACCCGCGCCCCTCGTTGCCCGGCGTCACGCCGTCACCGATGAGCATGAGCGAGCTGCGCACGTGGTCGGCGACGACGCGCAGGTGAACGTCGTCAGGGTGGCTGCTCGCGGCCGACTGGCCCGAGTTCGCGCCGTAGCGCTTGCCCGTCATCTCGGCGGCCATGTCGAGGACGGGGTAGACCTCGTCGATCTCGTAGAGGTTGTCGACGCCCTGCAGCACCGACGCCATGCGCTCCAGGCCCATGCCGGTGTCGATGTTGCGGCGCGGCAGTTCGCCGGCGACGTCGAAGTCAGCCTTGCTGCGCACGGCGGACAGCTCGTACTGCATGAAGACCAGGTTCCAGATCTCCATGTAGCGGTCCTCGTCGACCGCCGGGCCACCCTCGACGCCGTACTCGGCGCCGCGGTCGAAGAAGATCTCCGAGCACGGCCCACCGGGGCCGGGCACGCCCATGCTCCAGTAGTTGTCGTTCGCGTCGCGGCGCGTGATGCGCGCGGCGTCGACGCCGATGACGTCCTTCCAGATCGCGTAGGCCTCGTCGTCGCTCTCGAACACCGTCGGCCACAGACGGTCGGCGTCGAGACCGTACCCGCCCTGGCTCTGATGCGTCGTGAGCAGCTCCCACGCGAACTTGATCGCGTCTTCCTTGAAGTAGTCACCGAAGCTGAAGTTGCCGTTCATCTGGAAGAACGTGCCGTGACGGCTCGTCTTGCCGACCTCTTCGATGTCACCCGTGCGCACGCACTTCTGCACGCTGGTCGCGCGCGTGAACGTCGGCGTGGCCTGACCGAGGAAGTACGGCTTGAACGGCACCATGCCGGCGTTGACGAAGAGCAGGTTCGGGTCGTCGTAGATGAGTGGTGCGCTCGGGACGACCGTGTGGCCCTTGCCTTCGAAGAACTGCAGCCAGCGGCGCCTGATCTCGGCGGTTTCCATCAATCGCCCTCATTCGTGAGAAGTCGTACGGGTGTGCGTCGCTCATCATCCCACGAGTGCGCGCCATTTCCCCATCGTGGCGGCCTCGTGACCGGCCGGGCGGTGCGGGGCACCGCGGCGCGCGAACGAACGGACGAGGCCCGGCCCCCTGTGCGGGAACCGGGCCTCGCCCGTCATGTCAGGCGCGCATCGGCGCTGACGTCACTTCTGCCAACCGATGGTCTCCGGGAACGGGAAGTAGAACACGGACGCACCGACGTTCGCGAGCCCCTTCTTCGTCGCCATGATGACCGGGCCGTTCGTCAGCGGCAGGATGCCGTACTGGTCCATGGCCTGCTTCTCCAGCTTGTTGGCCTCGGCGATCTGCTTGTCCTTGTCGCTGATCTTCGTCAGGTCCTTGAACTTCGGGTCGAGCGACTTGTCCGCGACACCGGACTGGTTCAGGCCAGAGTCCGAGCACCACACCTGGCAGGCGTACGCCACACCGTAGGGGTCGGAGGAGCTGAAGCCCATCGGGAAGAGGTCGAAGTCCTTCTTCGTGATGACGTTCGAGAACTCCGAGGAGGCGCGCTGGTCGATCTTCATGTCGACGCCGATGCCCTTGAGCATCGCCTGCATCGCCGTGGCCTGGGCCTTGTTGACCGGGTCATCACCGAGGTTGACATAGCTGAGGGTCAGCTTCTTGCCGTCCTTGGAGCGGACGCCGTCCGAACCGGCCTTCCAGCCCGCCGCGTCGAGGTCCTTCTTCGCCTGCTCGGCGTCGAACTTCGTCGAGACGTTGTTCTCGTAGCCCTTCTGGAAGCTGAAGAGCAGGAACGAGCCGGGCAGCTCCTCCTTGTAGTCGAGACCGTTGAACTCGATCTCGGCGAGCTTGCTGCGGTCGACGCCTTCCATGATGGCCTTGCGAACGGCCTTGTCCGCGAGCAGCGGGCTCTTGCCGTTGAGGGTGAGCAGGCTGTTCGAGGGGTAGGAACCGCGGCGCAGCTCGGTGTTGGGAACATCCTTCACCTGCTGCAGACGGTCCTTGGTCGTCGCGCTCGTCGAGTCGATCTGCCCGTTCTTGAACGCGTTGATGGACGCCGAGGCCTCCATCGTGATGAACGTGCGCTTGTCCAGCTTGCCCTTGTCGCCCCACCACTTCTCGTTGCG
Source organism: Dermacoccus sp. CCH2-D9 (assembly GCF_001556795.1). Classification (NCBI taxonomy): domain Bacteria; kingdom Bacillati; phylum Actinomycetota; class Actinomycetes; order Micrococcales; family Dermacoccaceae; genus Dermacoccus; species Dermacoccus sp. CCH2-D9. Next base: position 31,996 of record NZ_LSJT01000111.1, on the reverse strand, counting down.
GACGAACGAGATGGTGCCGGCCTTCGAGTCGTACTTCTCGATCTTGTACGGGCCCGCGCCGAGCTCGGCGTGCGGGTTGTTCAGGTAGAACTTGTTGAACTGGTCCGCGGAGCTCACCTTCGGGTTGAGCAGGAAGTCGAACAGACCTTCCCACCACACGCCCGGCTGGTTGAACGTGATGACGGCCTCGTGGTCGTCCTTGCCCTTCGCCACGGACTCGATGGCCGAGAAGCCATCCGTCGAACTGGGCAGGAACGCCTTGTCCTTGCCGCTGTTGGCCTTCCACGTGTTCTCGAAGGACTTCCAGTCGATCGGCGAACCGTCGTTGTACTTCGCCTTCGGGTTCATCGTGTAGGTGACGACGAGCTTGTCACCCTTGACCTCGCTCTTGGCATCCTCGATGTAGGCCTTGTTCCAGATGACCTTGCTGCCGTCAGCGGCGTACGTCTTGAGGACGGGGTTGTACCAGCGCCACACGTCCGAGGTGTAGCGGGTGCCGTCCTGCTGGAACGGGTTGAACTGCGGAGAGACCTCGGTCGTGGCGGTGGTGTACGTGCCACCATCCTTGAGGGCCGACGCCGGCTGCTCGTTGTAGCTCTTCTGCAACGAGGTGTTCGTCGTCTTCTTGCTGTCGTCGCCCTTGTCGTCCGACGAGCCCCCGGAACACCCGGTGAGCAGCAGAGCGCTGGCGAGAACGAAGGCGCCGGACGCCGTCTTCATCGACTTCATCAGTGAACTTCCTTTGTGTCGGCCCCGCCTGCGAAGTGACAGGCGTGGGCATGATCGGCGCCGGTCACAGACATGAGCTCGGGCGTCGTGTCCCGGCACAGCTGCTGCTTCGCGTCGTCGAGGGTCTTATACAACGGGCACCGCGAGACGAAGCGGCACCCGGGCTCTGAGGAGGTCGGGCTGGGCAGGTCGCCCGTGAGCAGGATCCGCTCACGGCTACGTTCGACCACCGGGTCCGGCACGGGGATGGCGGACAGGAGCGCCTTGGTGTAGGGGTGCATCGGGCGCTCGAACACGTCGTCGACGGCACCGACCTCGACGATCTTGCCGAGGTACATGACCGCGACCCGATCCGAGATGTGACGCACGACGGCGAGGTCATGGGCGACGATGAGGTAGCTGAGGCCGAGACGGGCCTTCAGCTCGGCGAGCAGGTTGATGACGCCGGCCTGGATCGACACGTCGAGCGCGGAGACCGGCTCGTCGAGCACGACCGTCTTCGGGTTCGTGGCGAGCGCACGGGCGATGCCGATGCGCTGACGCTGTCCGCCGGAGAAGGCTGCTGGGAAACGGTCGGAGTGCTGCGGGTTGAGCCCGACGAGCGCCATGAGCTGCTCGACCCGCTCGTCGATCTCGTGCTTGCTCGACCCACCGAGCGCGACGAGCGGTTCGCTGATGATGCCGTGCACAGTCATGCGCGGGTCGAGGGCACCCATCGGGTCCTGGAAGACCATCTGGATGTCGCGACGCAGATCCTTGCGCTGCGACCTCGAGGCGTTCTTGATGCTCTGCCCGGCGATCTCGATGTCGCCCGTCTCAGGCTGACCCATCCGCATGATCTCCATGAGGGTGGTCGTCTTGCCCGAGCCGGACTCCCCGACGAGACCGAGGGTCTCCCCCTCGCGCAGGTCGAGGTCGATGCCGGCGACGGCGTAGACCGAGCCGACGCGACGCTTGAGCACGGCCCCCTTCATGAGCGGAAACGTCTTCGTCACGTCGTCCAGGCGCAGGACGCTCGCGCGCTCCTCGCGGGGGATGCCGGCGGCGGGATCCTCGATGACGGGTCGGGGGAAGATGGGTTCGGAGCCGATGAAGCCCCGCCCGGAGATCTCGTCGGCGCGGATGCAGGCCGCACGATGCGTCGCGGAGCCGACGGGACGCAGGGCCGGTTCGCCGTTGCCGCACTCCGCGGTCGCGATCGGGCAGCGCGGGATGAGCGGGCACGCGTCCGGGAGGTCGACGAGCAACGGCGGCGTGCCCTTGATCGGTGCGAGCGCCTCACGCCCCGTCGCGTCGACGCGGGGCACGGCCCCGAGCAGGCCGATCGTGTACGGCATCCGCGGTGCGGCGAAGACGTCGTCCGCCGTCCCCGTCTCGATGAGGCGGCCGGCGTACATGACGCCGACACGGTCGGCCTGACCGGCGACGACGCCCAGGTCGTGCGTGATCATGAGCACGGCGGCGCCCGTCTCACGCTGGGCCTTCTTGAGCACCTCGAGCACCTGGGCCTGCACCGTCACATCGAGTGCGGTGGTCGGCTCGTCCGCGATGATGAGGTCCGGGTTGTTCGCGATGGCCAGGGCGATGACGACACGCTGACGCATACCGCCGGAGAACTCGTGCGGGAACGACTTCGCACGGGTCTTCGGGTTGGGGATGCCGACGAGGTCGAGCAGCGCGACGGCCTGCTCCCACGCCTTCGCCTTGGTGATGTCCTGATGGATGAGGATCGCTTCGACGATCTGGTCACCCACGGTGAAGATCGGCGTCAGCGCTGACAGCGGATCCTGAAACACCATGCCGATGCGCTTGCCGCGCACCTTCGACATCTCCTTGTCGGTGCGTCCCAGCAGCTGTTCACCGTCGAGGGTGATGCTGCCGTCCACCTTCGCGTAGCTCGGCAGCAGACCCATGATGGCCGTGGACGTGACGGACTTGCCCGAGCCGGACTCGCCGACGATGCCGAGCGTCTCACCGCGTGCGATGTCGAAGCTGACGCCGCGCACCGCGTCGACACGCCCCGCTTCGGAGGGGAAGGACACCGCGAGATCCTTGACCGAGATCAGCGGGCTGCTGCCCGCCTTGTCCAGCATGCCGCCACCGGAGACGGAGATCGGGGTGCTCATGCGTTGCCACCAGCCTTGGAGTTCGGGTCGAGCGCGTCACGCAGGCCGTCACCGATGAGTGCCATCGAGACGGTGAGCATGACGAGGAGCAGAGAGGGGAAGGCGAACAGCCACGGCGCGGAGTAGACCGAATTCGCACCGTCGGCGAGCATCGAACCGAGCGACACGTCGGGCTGCTTGATGCCGAACCCGAGGAAGGACAGGCCGGTCTCGCTCATGATGGTGGAGACGACGCCGAGGGTGAAGTTCACGATGAGCAGCGACCCGATGTTCGGGATGACGTGGCGAAGCACCACCTTCGTCGTCGGCACTCCCATGAACTCGGCGGCCGCGACGTATTCGCGTTCGCGCACGGATGTCGAGATCGTCCACACGATGCGGGCCGAGAACACCCAGCCGAAGAGGGTCAGCACGAAGATGAGGACGCGCCAGTCGCCCTGGAAATAGGTGGAGATGAGCGCCAGGATGAGGAAGCTCGGCACCACGAGGAGGAAGTGGATGAGACCGAGCGTCAATTTCTCCAGACGCCCACCCACGTAGGCGGCCCAGGCTCCGACGATCGCCGAGATGATCGTCGTCAGCGCCGACACGCTCACACCGATGATGATGGATCGCTGCAGACCGTGGACGGCCTGGGCGTAGGTGTCGTTGCCGGCCTGGTTGGTGCCGAAGAAGTGGCTCCCGCCCGGACCCTGCTGCAGCGTGAGGAAGTCGGGGTCGGTGTAGTTCCACTGCGTGAAGAACCCGCCGACGATCGAGAACACGATGAGACCCAGGAGGATGACGAGACCCAGGACGCCGCCCTTGTTGCGCATGAAACGGCGCATGTAGAGCTTTCGGCGGGTGAGCGGAGCGGCGGCGCCGTCGCGCTTGGGGCCGCCCTCGGTCAGCTCAGGCGTGGGTGAACCGTCCGGTAGGCGCGTCTCGCGGACCGTCTCCGGTGAGATGGCGGCCTGTTCGACGCTTTCGGGCTCGATGGGGTTGAAGTCGTTCGTCATGGCTCAGCTCACCCGCACTCGGGGGTCGAGGGCGACAGTCGCGAGGTCCGCGAGGATCGCGCCGATGGCCGTCATGAGGGCGCCGAACGCCGCGATGGCGACGGTGCCGTGGATGTCGTTCTGCCCGATGGTCTGGGTGAAGTACTGCCCCATGCCCTTCCAGGCGAAGATCGTCTCTGTCATGATCGCGCCGGTGAACATCGCCGGGATGGAGAACGCGAGCTGGGCGGCCGTCGGAATGAGCGACGTGCGCAGTCCGTGGCGGCGGATGGCCTCCTGGCGCGTGAGCCCCTTGGCCCGGGCGGTGCGCACGAAGTCCGCGTCCACGGTGTCGAGCAGGAGCGTGCGCTGAGTCATGTGGTAGCTGGCGTAACCCACGAGGATGAGGGTGATCGACGGCAGCACGAGGTGTGCCAGGCGGCTGACGAGCGTCGCCCAGAACCCACTGACGTTCGGATCTTGCGCACCGGCGACGTAGAAGACGGTGTGACCGAGCTTATGGTTGGCCCAGATGCCGAGGAACACGACGCACAGCGCCGCCACCGGCAGGGGGATGTTGAGCGTGATGATCGACGTCGCCTGGGCCACGCGGTCGCCGAAGCGGTACTGGCGAGCTGCGCTGTAGACGGCCAGCGCGATGCCGAGGACCGCACTGAGGATCGTCGCGCCGAGCACGAGCTGGGCGCTGATGGCGGCCCGGTAGGCGACCTCGGAGTTGACGTCGACACCCGTCGGCGACTGACCCCAGTCCCAGTGGAAGAACACGCCCTGGAACCACGTCCACCACTTCGTGAAGACCGATTCGTCGGGGTTCAGGTTGTACTGGTCCAGGGAGCGAACGATCTGGTCGTGGCTGAGCGGGGGTCGCCGCGCCAGATAGTTCGACTCGGGCTTCAGGAAGAAGGAAGCCAGGAAGAACGTCAGGTTGGTGGCCACGAAGATCATGACCACCCACCCCAGCGCTTTTCGGAGGATGTAGCGAAGCACGCGGGCGTGTCTCCTTCACGAGACGGTGATGGACGCTGGTCGGAAGGTCTTTCCTTCAGCGGCGATTGAAGAATATGTGGTGGGCGACGAAGATGAACGGCTGGGGGACGGCCCGTGACGACATCGTTACTCAGGAAACAAGGACGACATCTGGCCGACGTCAGCGCGACTCGGAAATCCTGGCCTCGAGGCCGCGACGGCGGAACATCGGCCTCGGCGACGGCGCCCGGCCGCGGAAGCTCTCGTACGCCCCCATGGGGTCTGCGCTACCGCCCACGCCGAGGATCCGTTCGGCGAACCGACGCCCGTTCTCGCGCGTCGCTCCCCCGTTCTCGACGAACCACTCGCATGCGTCCGCATCGAGCACCTCCGACCACAGGTAGCCGTAGTACCCCGCCGAGTACCCACCGGAGAAGACGTGCTGAAAGTACGGCGCGGCATAGCGGGAGGGCACGGCGTCGATGTCCAGTCCGTACCGGCGCCGTACCGTCTCGGCCATCTGCTCGACGGACGGCACCTCGTCCTGCTCGGTGAGCAGGTGCCAGGAGAAGTCGAGCAATGCGGCGCCCACCAGCTCACTGGTGGCGAAGCCCTGGTTACAGGTCGCCGAGGCCTCGAGGCGATCACGCACCGCCTCCGGCAGCGTCTCCGCCGTCTCGACGTGCTGGGCGTAGCGCTCGACGACGCTCGGCCACAGCATCCACATCTCGTTGACCTGGCTGGGGAACTCGACGAAGTCCCGTTCGACGTTGGGCCCCGAGACCGACGGGTGACGCACCTGCGACAGCAGCCCGTGCAGGGCATGGCCGAACTCGTGGAAGAACGTCTCCACCTCGTCGAACGTCATGAGGGTGGGCTCCCCCTGCGACGGCCGCGTCACGTTGAGGTTGTTGCAGACAACCGGGGCCTGGCCGAGGAGGTCGTTCTGCTCGACGAGCGGATGCATCCACGCGCCGCCGCGCTTGCTCGGGCGGGCGTACAGATCGAGCAGGTACAGGCCGACGGCGCCCCCGTCCTCGTCGTGCACCTCGAACACGCGCGTGTCGGCGTTCCAGCCCCGCAGATCGGCTCGCGGGGTGAACGTGAAGCCGTACAGCTGCTCGGCCGCGGCGAACACGCCCCGCTCGAGAACACGTTCGAGCTCGAAGTAGGGACGCAGGGCCTCCAGGTCGACGTCGTGATCTCGCGCTCTGACCTGCTCGGCGTAGTACGCGTGATCCCACGACTCGATCGTGTCCACCCCGTCCTCGCGCGCCGTGGCGGCTAGCACCTCGATCTCGGCGCGGGCGTTCTCGCCGGCGGCACGCGCGATGGGAGCGAGCATGTCGAGCACCGCCTGAGGCGTCCTGGCCGTGCTGTCCGCCGTCGCCCACGCGGCGTGGCTGTCGAAGCCAAGCAGCGCGGCTCGACGGGCACGCAGGCGGGCGATGTCCCGAACCAGCTCCCGCGTGTCGTTCTCGTCGCCGCGACTGCACCGCGCCGTCGACGCCGTCATGATGCGTCGACGCAGGTCACGATCACGCAGACGCGCGAGGTAGGGATGTCCCGTCGGATACGTGAGAGGGATGACGTAGCCGCCGCCGTCCTGCTCGGGCCGTGCCAGGGCGTCGATCTCGGCGTCGTCCAGGCCTGCGAGGCTCGAACGCTCCTCGACGACGACGGCCAGGGCCGCGGTGTCGGCCAGCAGGCGGCGGTCGAACTCGGCGCCGAGTGTCGCGAGCTCGCCGTTGATCGCCTTGACCTGCTCGGCAGCCTCCGGGGTGAGCGCCGCGCCGGCAAGCGTCATCGCCTTGATCCGGCGCTCGACGACGTGGCTCTGCTCGGGGCTCATCGTGGCGTCGCCGGCTCGAACCTCGCGCAGCTTCTCGAGCAGGGCAGCATCGACGTCGACCAGGTCCGCCAGGGCGGCGACGCGCGGCGCGAGCTCGTCCTCGAGGGCCTGCAACGGCGGTGTCGTGTCAGAACCGGTCAGGGTGTGAAGCGGCGCCAACACGCGTTCGGTGGCCGCGTGATCGCGTTCCAACGGCTCGACGACGTCGACGAACGTCGCCGGTGTCTGCGGCTGCGTGATGTCCGCGAGGGTGCGCCGCACCTGCTGCTCGAGATGCTCGAAGGCCGGGACGAAGTGATCGGCGCGGATGCGTTCGAACGGCGGCAACTCGAACGGCAGGTCGCTGCGCGTCAGCAACGGATTGGTGGAAGCGTCGTCCGTGACGGGGCCGGTCGTGATCTGGTTCATGGGGTGACCCTAGCCGCGCAGCACTCAGAATCGGCGCGGCGTCCCCGGGGTCTTTCCGCTCATTGCCGTCTTGATGGTGTAACCGACGGAGGCGACCTTCAGCATGGGACGCCCGACCGTCGCCACGGTCAGCGACGTCAGGGCGTTGAGATTATTCGTCATCGTCGCGAGGTTGGCTGTGATTGCGTCGAGGCGCTCGACCTGGGTGTTCGCGGCTGCGACGGTCGAGGTCATCTCCGTGATGAGCGGCAACGTCTCGTCGCTCACCTTGCGCACCGCGGCGCTCGCCTCGTCGAGCACGGCGCCAGCCTTGCCGATGACACTGCCGAGGCGCCACACGAGCACGGCGAACGCGACGGCCGCGATGAACCCGGCGATCTGTCCGAGCGTCAGGTCCACGTCATCTCCTTCTTCGAGCGCGCATGTCGCGCTGCCACCAGATTACGGGGTGCACATGGCCGTCAGGCCCGCCCCGATGTGGGGCGGGCCAGACGGCTTCGAGCGGGTGACGTCACACGACGTCGGCGCGCACCTCCGGGAAGTGGCACGCGACGCGGTGGCCGGGCGCGACCTCGACGGGCTCGGGCACGACCTGAGCGCACAGATCCTGTGCCTTCGGGCAGCGCGTGCGGAACACGCAACCCGACGGCGGGTTCTGCGGGCTCGGCAGGTCGCCCTTGAGCAGGATGCGCTCGCGCTTGCCCTTGAGCGTCGGGTCCGGGATCGGCACGGCCGACAGCAGCGCGTGCGTGTACGGGTGCTGCGGGCGCTCGTACAGCGTGTCGCGGTCGGCGTCCTCCATGACCTTGCCGAGGTACATGACGACGACACGGTCGGAGATGTGACGCACGACGGACAGGTCGTGCGCGACGAAGACGTACGCCATCTTGTCGCTGTCCTGGATCTCCTCGAGCAGGTTGACGACCTGCGCCTGGATCGACACGTCGAGCGCCGAGACCGGCTCGTCGCAGACGATGACCTGCGGCTTGAGGGCGATCGCACGCGCGACACCGATGCGCTGACGCTGACCACCGGAGAACTCGTGCGGGTAGCGGTTGTAGTGCTCGGGGTTGAGCCCCACCCGCGACATGAGCTCCTGCACCGCGTTCTTCACGCCGCCCTCGGGCTTGACGCCCTGGATCTCGAACGGCGCCGAGATGATCTTGCCGACGGTGTGACGCGGGTTGAGCGAGCCGTGCGGGTCCTGGAACACCATCTGCAGTTCACGACGAATGCGCCGCAGGTCGCCGCCCTTGAAGTCGGTGATGTCCTCACCGGCGAACTCGATCCGGCCTCCCGTGGGCTCGAGGAGCTTGAGCATCGTGCGACCGGCGGTCGACTTGCCACAGCCCGACTCGCCGACGAGGCCGACCGTCTCACCGCGGTGGACGACGAGGTCGATGCCGTCGACGGCCTTGACGGGGTTGTCGGGGCGCCGGATGAGGCCCGCCTTCTTCTGCGGGAAGTGCTTCTGCAGCCCGGTGACGCGCAGCACCTCTTCTCCGACGGCGACCTGGGTCGCGCTCGCGAGAGCGTCGTCGGGTCCCGGCGTCACGCTCGTCGCGTGCGTGTCTGCGTTGGTCATGCTCAGTCTCCAACCTTGGTCGCGCCGTGGGCGTCCGCAGCACCGGCAGTCGCGGCGTGGGCCGCGCCGGTTGTGGAAGCCGCGTCGTCGCCGTCGATCGTGCGGGTCTGCGCGGGCTTCATGTGCTCGGCCTTCCGCTCTGCGGTCAGGAAGCAGCGGGCTTCCTGGTCGCCGAAGTGGCGCAGATCGGGCATCTCGGTGTCGCAGCGATCGCCCGGCACGAGGTACTTGAACGCGCAACGCGGCGCGAACGAGCAACCCCTCGGCAGGTTGATGAGCGACGGCGGGTTACCGGGGATGGGGTCGAGCTGCTCGCGACGTGCCTCGTCGAGACGGGGCATCGAGTTGAGCAGACCCACGGTGTACGGGTGTTGCGGCGTCGCGAACGTGTCGTAGACGTCACCCTTCTCGACCGGACGCCCGGCGTACATGACGAGCAGGTCGTCCGCGACGTCGGCGACCACGCCGAGGTCGTGGGTGATGATGATGATCGCGGACTTGAACTCCTGCTGCAGGTCGAGCATGAGGTCGAGGATCTGCGCCTGCACCGTCACGTCGAGTGCCGTGGTCGGCTCGTCGGCGATCAGCAGCTTCGGGTCATTGACGAGCGCCATCGCCGTCATCGCCCGCTGACGCATACCGCCCGAGAACTCGTGGGGGTACTGATCGACTCGCTTCTGCGGCGACGGGATGCCGACGCGGGCGAGCATGTCGATCGTGTGCTCACGCGCCTCCTTCTTCGACGCCTTGGGGTGGTGCACCTTGTAGGCCTCGATGATCTGCGCGCCCACCGTGTAGTACGGGTGAAGCGCCGACAGCGGGTCCTGGAAGATCATTGCCATCTTGCGCCCGCGCAACTCGCGCATGCGGTCTTCCTTGATGGTGAGCAGGTCGTCACCGTCGAAGTCGATCGCACCGGAGATCTGAGCGTTCGTCCCACGGTTGAGGCCCATGATCGTCGTCGACGTCACCGACTTGCCGGAACCCGACTCACCGACGATGCCGAGCGTCTGACCCTCGTACAGGTCGAAGCTCACGCCGTCGACCGACTTGACGATGCCGTCATCGGTCGGCCAGTGCACCTTGAGGTCGCGCACCGACAGCAGCGGTGTGCCACTCTTGTCGACCTGCTTCTTGCCGGGCTTGGCGCCCGAGTCCGTGAACGTCTCGCGGCCCACGCCATGGCCCGCGCCGTGCCCGGGGACCTTTGCGGCCGCGGTGGCGACGACGTCGCTGGCCTTGTCAACGAGAGCTTCGGCCTTCTCGCCGACGACGGAGTCGTCGACCTTCTTCTTGAGCTTGTCGAACATGGTCTCTCTCCTCAGGCCAGCTTCACGCGTGGGTCGACCACGGCGTAGAGGCAGTCGACGATGATGTTGGCCACGATGACGAGCGCCGACAGGACGACGACGATACCGACGTTCGTTGGCAGGTCCGGCGTCTGGGTCGACGTGACCGCTAACTTGCCCAGGCCGTCGTAGTTGAACACCGACTCCGTGATCGGTGCGCCGCCGACGAGCACGGCGAAGTCGATGCCGGCCATCGTCATGATCGGCGTGATGGCCGCCCGCATCGTGTGCTTCCACAGTGTCTTGCCCTTCGACAGGCCCTTGGCCTTGGCGGTGCGCAGGTAGTCCTCGCTCATCGTCTCGAGCACGTAGGCGCGAGTCATGCGGACGTACCCGGCGGCGGTGAACAGCGCCAGCGTGAGGGCTGGCATCAACAAGCCCGACAGCCAGCCACCGATGCCTCCGTCGGCGATCGTGGAGTACTTGGGAACCGGCAGCCAGCCCCAGTCGATCGCAACGAACTGGTACAGGAGCGAGCCGATCGCGAAGGTCGGCAGGGCGTAGAAGATCAGCGATGTCCCCACCAATGTCTTGTCGACGATCCCGCCTCGATTCAACGCGGCGAGGATACCGAACCCGACGCCGAGGATGAGCGTCAGCGCGAAGGCGACGAGCGCAATGGAGAAACTGATCGGGAATGCTGCCTTGATTTCATCCGTCACGTTCGCGGACTGCAGCGGCGAATACCCCAGGCATGGCGCGTCACATGAAAAGGCAAGGTCGGGCGCGCTCTTTCGTAGTTCCTTGTCCTCCGGGAATTCGCGTCCCGTAGCTACGCCCTTGACGAAATTACCCCACTGCACGAGAACGGGCTTGTCGTAGCCGAGGGCCTTGCGGTTCTGCTCGATGAGCGCTGGGGAGCAGTTCTTGCCACAGGTCTGGGCGGCCGGGTCCTTGCCGGCGGAGAAAAAGAGCACGAACGTCGCGAGCGTCACGACGAGCAGCATGACCAGACCCGAGAAGAGTCGGCGAATGACGTAGGCAACCATGAGCTTCCGCCCTTGCGGGCAGTCCTCTCGAACGGGAACGGGGGTGGGTTCGGTGTCGGCCGCGAGGACCGGGCGACCGGCGGGGCATCGGTGGGTGCCCCGCCGGTCGAGGTGCCAAGACGTCCGATTACTTCTTGACGCCGATGACCGCGAGGTCGGGGTACATCGACGTGCCGGCGCCGTTGATGTAGTTCGTCACCTTCGAACCGCGCAGGTAGTAGAACTTCTGCGACTCGAGCGGAATGTAGGCGACCTCTTCGCCGAGCTTGGCGTCGATCTTCTTGTAGATCTCACCTGCGGCGTCGACGGACGTGGCCTTGGAGGCCTCGTCGATCATCTTGTTGACCTCGTCCGACTTGTAGTTGCCGTAGTCGGAACCGTTCGACTTCGCCGTCAGGTTGACACGGCTGTCGAACAGCGGCGGGATGACCGTGCTGGCGGACGGCCAGTCCGAACCCCAGCCGGCCCAGTACACGTCGCCGTCGGAGTTCGGGTCGCGGATGACATCGTAGTAGGTGTCCGTCAGTCCGTTCAGGGTGACGTTGAAGCCGGCCTTCTTCCAGCCGTCCGCAATGGCGCCTGCCTGCTTGTCGGCCAGCGGGGTGCCGCCCTGGTACGTGAACTTGATCGACGGGTTGGGCTGACCGGCCTCCTTGAGGAGCTTCTTGGCCTCCTCGATGTTTCCGCCCGTGCCGTACTTGAACGCCGGGTTCTTGACGTAGGCCGTCGTGAGCGCCGGGTTGATGATGGAGTCGGCCTTGGCGTAGGCCTTGTCACCGCCGCCAGCGGTGATCCAGGCGTCCTGACTCGTCGCGGCGAGCAGAGCCTGACGGACCTTCTGGTTCGTCATCTTCTTGAAGTTCGGCACGAGGTAGTCGACGTACGGCGACTGCACGTTCGCGGACCGGTCCTTCACGGCACCCGTGATCTGGCCGTACAGCTGCGGCTGGAGCGAGCTCGTCGTGATAGCCGTCTGGTCGTCACCGCGGTCGGCGATAAGACGCTGGTTGATCTTGACCGGGTCGATGCCCTCCTGGAAGACGATCTTGTCCGGCAGCGCCTTGCGCACGGTGTCCGTCTTGGCGTCCCACTTGTCGTTGCGGACGAAGGTGCCACCCTGACCCTTCTTCCACGTGCCCTGCAGCTTGTAGGGGCCGTCAGAGAAGGCGGTGAGGTTGCTCTTGTCGCCCTTGTCCTGGTCCTTGCGGAACGGGTCGAACGCGCGCAGGGAGGCGACGGCGAGGTTGAAGTCCGGCCACGCCTTGTTGAACTTGTACGTGATCGTCTTGCCGTCACAGGTGACAGCCTTGTCGAACGCGTCCTTGTTGTGGTTCTTGTACGGGCCGTCGTAGATCGGCAGCCCGTTCTTCTGCGGGATGTCGAGGTACGCAAGGGCGTAGGACGGGCCACCCGTGATGACGTCCGTGGCAAAAGTACGCGAGATGCCGTACTTGAGGTCATCACATGTAATGTCCTTGCCGTCCTGCCACTTGACGCCGTCCTTCAGCGTGAAGCTCCACTGCTTGCCGCCGTCCGACATCTTGCCCGTGTCGGTGGCGAGGTCGGCAACCGGCTTGTCGCCCTTCTTGATGTCGTCCGTGGCCGGCATCGTGACGAGCGAACGCGACCACAGGCGGCCCCAGTTCGAGATGTCACGTCCGATGTAGACACGCTGGGGGTCGAGGTTCTCGGCGCCGCGCTTGTTGAGGTAGTTCAGCGTGCCACCGGAGTCCTTGCCCCCGGAACCGCCGGAGCCACCGTTGTCGCTGGACCCGCCACCGCAGGCAGCGAGGCTGATCGAACCAGCCATCGCCACGGCGAGGATGGAAGCCGACTTCTTGTTCATCGTCATCTCCTTGATGAAGAAGGATCCGCCGAGGCGATCCAACCGACCTGACCGGACGTGGCCAGGAAAACTGAGGGAGCCCGTGGGCTCGTGTGAGAGACGCGCGGTGGCGTCAGTGGCGATCGGCCTTGGGGTCGAGCGCATCGCGCAGGCCGTCGCCCAGAAGGTTGAAGCTCAGGACGAGAACCGAGATCGTGATGACCGGCACGAAGAAGTACGTCGGATCGGCCTGCGAGAAGTCGATGGCGTCCGTGATGATGTTTCCGAGCGTGGGGGTCGGGGCGTGGATGCCGACACCGAGGAAGCTCAGGGCGGCCTCCGCCGAGACGAAGGCGGGGAACGTCAGCGTGGCGTACACGAGGAACGGCGCCCAGAGGTTGGGCAGCAGCTCCGTCACGTACAGACGGCGGTTCGTCGCACCCAGGGAGCGGGCCGCCTCGATGAACTCACGGTTGCGCAGCGTCATGACCTGGCCGCGAATGATGCGAGCGAACGTCGGCCAGCCGAACAGGCCGAGCACGAGGATGATGTAGATGCCCGCGGCGATGTTGCTGTTCTTTACGCCGAAGCTCTGGATGCGCGCGATGATCGTCCCCGACAGCGCCAAGAGCAGCAGTGTCTGCGGCCAGCACAGCACGAGGTCTACAAGCCGGCTGAGCAGGAAGTCGGCCTTGCCCCCGGCGAAGCCCGAGATGAGCCCGACCGTCATGCCGATGAGCATCGCGACCGCCGTCGCACCGAGGCCGACGACCACGGAGAACGTCACGCCGTACATGAGGCGGCTCAGCAGGTCCGTACCCGAGGAGGGCACGACGCCGAGCGGGTGATGCGAACTTGCACCGCTGAAGCTACCGATCGGCGTGCCGTCCTGGGACAGGAGATCGCGATGGTTGGTCGTGGGGTCGAGCACACCCGTGGCCACGAGGATGGGAGCGATGATCGCCACGAGGACGAACAGCGCCGCGATGGTCATCGCAGCAAGGGTGGCCTTGTCGCGCTTGAGTCGAGACACGGCGATCTGACGAAGCGAACGACCTTCGATCGCCTTGGGCTCCTCGGGCGTCTGGGGTTCGGCCCCATCGGGACCCATCCCTTCGAGCGCGGGATCGCCGGTGACCATTGCCAAGGCTTCGTCCTTCCGTCTCTGGGCGCTCGGTGCGCGCTCCGCCTGTCACACGCGGCCCGGCGGTTGGCCGAGCTCGTCATGCACCCCAGATCATGCCCCATCGAAATTGTGATTCCAGCCTCAAAGTACGAGGGTCACCAGATCGTTACCTTTGACCCGCGAATGGCCGCAGGTGTAACACCGCGTTAACGAAACACGCGATTCTGCAACATCACGCAGTGAGCTGCATCACGTTGCACTCTCACCCCCGCGGATGACGGCGCGCAGGCGTCGCCATCGCTCCCCCAGCCGCTCCTCCCACCCCCGCGACGTCGGGTGGTAGTAGTCCGCGTCGGGCAGCAGGTCGTCGGGCAGGAACTGCTGCGGGCCGACGCCGTCCGGTTCATCGTGCGTGTATGTGTATCCGGCCCCGTGCCCCAACTGCGTCGCCCCGGCGTACCCCGAGCCGCGCAGATGCGGCGGCACGGCGCCGCCGCGGCCCGCCCGGACGTCGGCGATGGCGGCGTTGATCGCCGCGTACGCCGCATTCGACTTCGGCGCGATCGCGTTGTGCACGACCGCCTGCGCGAGGATGATCCGCGCCTCCGGCATGCCGATCTGCGCGACGGCGTGCATCGCCGCCACCGCCGTCTGCAGCGCCGTCGGATCCGCCATCCCCACGTCCTCGCTTGCGGCGATGACGATGCGCCGCGCGATGAATCGCGGATCCTCGCCCGCCTCGAGCATGCGTGCCAGATAGTGCAGGGCGGCGTCGACGTCGGAGCCGCGCATCGACTTGATGAGGGCGGAAGCGACGTCGTAGTGCTGGTCACCGGCGCGGTCGTAGCGCACCGCGGCTGCCGCCATCGCCTGCTCGACGTGGGCGAGCGTGATGGTCTTCTCCCCCGCGTCCGTCGCCACCCCGGCGCCCGCCTCGAGAGCCGTGAGCGCCCTCCGGGCGTCACCGCCGGCCATGCGGACGAGGTGATCGCGCGCGTCGTCGTCGAGGGTGAATCGCTCGTCGAGACCGCGCTCGTCGACGAGTGCCGCGCCGATGACGTCCGCGATCTGCGCGTCGTCGAGCGAGGTGAGCGTGACGAGCACCGAACGCGACAGCAGCGGGGCGATGACGCTGAACGACGGGTTCTCCGTCGTCGCGGCGACGAGGATGACGGTGCGGTTCTCGACGCCGGGCAGCAGCGCGTCCTGCTGGGCCTTGCTGAAGCGGTGGATCTCATCGAGGAACAGGACCGTCGAACGGCCGTACATCGCGAGGTGGCGGCCCGCCTCCTCCATCGCCTGACGCACGTCCTTGACGCCCGCCGTGATCGCCGACAACTCGACGAACCGGCGTTCTGCGCTGTTCGCCGCGAGGTGCGCGAGCGTCGTCTTGCCCGTTCCGGGCGGCCCCCACAGGATCGCGCTCATCGGCCCCGCCGCACCCGCCTGGCCCTCGATGAGACGCCGCAGCGGCGATCCGGGCTTGAGCACCTCGCCCTGCCCACGCACCTCCTCGAGGGTGCGCGGGCGCATGCGCACCGCGAGCGGCGCCATCGCCGACGCACCAGCGCTGCCCGAGGTTCGTTCACCGTCGAGGCGGCTCGAGAACAGGTCATCACTCATGGCTGCAGTCAACCAGCCACCACCGACAAGGCACGACTAGAGTGAGCCGCGCCACCGCGCCGCCCGCCTCGAAGGACACCCCATGAGCAATTCCTCCCAACCCACCGCGATCCGTCAGACGTTCAACGTCGTCATCGGGTGGTTCGGGGTCGCCATCGGGATCGTCCTCGTCGTCAGCGGCCTCATGGCCCGCTCGCCGCACACGATGGCGTTCGTCGGCTTCGCCCTCGCCGCGGCGTCGTTCTGCGTCATGGTGCGCCCGAGCATCCGCTTCGGCGCGGACGACGTCGTCGTCTCCAACGTCGTGCGTGAGGTGACGCTGCCCTGGCCGGGCATCTCGCACGCCACGTCGAAGGGCAGCCTCGTCCTCCATGACAACGACGGGCACAAGACGACGGTGTGGGCGATCGGCTCGCAGAAGGCGCGTGGCGCGCGCAACGCCGACGACGCGCGTCTCGGCATCCTGCCGACCGCGTCCCTGCGCCCGATGCCGGGCACCCTGACGCAGCCTCCGCGCTCTGCCGGCGCGCTGCGCGAGGCCTTGGACGCCGAGACGGTGGACAACCCGGCCGACGTCCCCTCCGGTCGTCGCGTGCGCTGGCTGCCGCTGCCGTGCGCCCTCATGGCACTCGCGCTCGTCAGCGTCATCGTGGCGGTCATCGGATGAGGTGGGGCGCCACGCGACAGCGCGCCGGGGCCTCTCGGGCCGACGATTCGTCGGCTGCCTCGTCAAATGGTTCGGGCCATTCGCCCGAGCCGACCGACGGCGAGCGTCCGAGCGGGCGAGGCTACGGCGCCTTCGTCGCGCGTCACGCCAAGGCCATCGTCCTGACGTGGCTCGTCGCCGTCGTCCTGGCCTTTGCGACTACGGCCGGCGCCTTCGGTGGCGGCGGACTCTTCGCACACCTGCAGCAGGCCGAGCCGTTCGTGCCGGGTGAGGCACACACCGGCAACGACATGCTGCTGACCGGCGACAAGGCCGGCGGCAGCGTCGCCGTCCGACTCGACGGGGTGGCGAGTTCACAGCAAGCGGCTGTCGGCGCGAAGGTGCAGCAGGTGATCGACGACGTCGTGCACACGTCGGCGGTCGAGTCGGCGTACTCACCCGCGGCGAAACGCGACCCGCGCGTCGCTGCCGCCTACCGTTCCTCGAGCGCACCCGAGTCGATGGTCTTCGTCGCCACGCTCGATGCTGGGCTCGACAAGAGCGTGCAGGAGGACGTGAGCGCGCAGGTCACGAAGGCCGTCGAAGCGGTGACGCCCGCGGGGGTGCGCGTGCGCACCGGCGGGTCCGTGGAAGTGCTCAAGCGCATCACCGATCAGGCGCAGGAAGACCTCAAGACCGGAGAGGGCATCGCCTTCCCGCTGACCCTCATCGTCATGGTCATCGTGTTCGGAGGATTCATCGCGGCGGGCCTCCCCCTCATCGGCGCGATCGCTGCGATCGCCGGCGGGCTGCTCGCGCTGCTCGGGTTCAGCCACGTCACCGACCTCGATGCGACCGTCGTCAACATCGTCACGATTCTTGGTCTCGGCCTCTCGATCGACTACGGCCTGCTCATCGTCGGACGCTTCCGCGAGGAACTGTCGCGCCTCGCGCTGCAGCGCGAGGCCGACGGCCTCGACGGGGTGCTCACGAGCGCCGACCACGACCTCGCGACCCAGCGCACGATCGCGACGGCCGGGCGCACCGTTCTCTTCAGCGGGCTTACGGTCGCGATCTCCGTCGCAGGGCTCGTCCTGTTCCCCGCATCGGTGACAAAGGCGATCGGCCTCGCCGGCCTGTCCGTCGTCGCCGTCGCCTGCCTCGCGGCGCTGACGCTCGTGCCCGCCTGCGCGCGCCTCGCTGCGGCGCGCCTCGCGAAGAAGAGCGTGCAGCCTGACGCGGACGAGGGACGATTCGCCGACCTCGCCCACGCCGTCCAGCGTCATCTGTGGATCTCGATCTGCGGTGTCGTCGTCGTCCTGCTCGTGCTGGCCGCGCCGCTGCTCGGCATGCGGCAGGTGAGCTCGACGAGCGCGTTGCTGCCGACGTCGGACCCGCAACGCACCCTCATGAACGACCTCGCCCACGACTTCCCTGTGCTCGGCGAACCCGCCGTGAGCATCGTCAGCGAGACCGACGTGGCGACGATGACGAAGTGGGTCTCGAGCGATGTCGCACACCGCGAATACGTCACAGGGGTCAACCCCGTGCGTGACCTCGGCGACGGCAAGGTCGCCGTCGGATTGCGGGTCGACGGGGCCACCCCCTCCAACGGGCGCACGCAGCACGTCGTCCGCGACCTGCACGCTCACCGCCCAGGATTTCCGACATGGGTGACGGGCCAGCAGGCCAAGCTCGACGACTACACGCACGCCATCGCTGCGCGAGCCCCCTACGTCGTGCTTGTCGTTGCGTTCGCGACGCTCGTGCTGCTGTTCCTCATGACGGGATCGCTCGTCCTGCCGCTCAAGGCCCTCCTGTTCAACGCCCTCTCCCTCGGCGCGAGCCTCGGAGCGATGACGTGGATCTTCCAGAACGGCCACTTCGAATCGCTGCTCGGCTACACGAGCAACGACGCGATCGAGTCGACCGTCCCCGTCATCCTCATCGCGTTCGGTTTCGGCCTGGCGATGGACTACGAGGTGTTCCTGCTCTCTCGCATCGTCGAGGCGCACGAACATGGTGACGACGACGCGCGCGCCGTCGCCGTCGGCATCCAGCGCAGCGGACGCATCGTGACGAGTGCCGCACTTCTCATGGTCATCGTCATGCTCGGGTTCGCCGCGGCGAAGATGGTCATCATCAAGCAGATCGGCGTGGGCCTCGCGCTGTCGATCATTCTCGACGCCACGCTCGTCCGCATGATCCTCGTGCCCGCGACGATGACCGTCATGGGCCGCTGGAACTGGTGGGCCCCCGCCCCGATGAAGCGCTGGCACGCCCGCTTCGGCATTCGCGACTGACTCCCCCGCGAATCCCGTCCCCCTTTGCGAATCCCGTCCCCAACGGCGATGTGCGGTCACACTCGCACACCGGCGCCCTCGAGCATCCGGCGCATACCGGCCGCGCCGCTGCTGGGGTCATGCAGATGTGCCCGGATGCCGCAGGACGTCGCCGCCGCGACGTTGCGAGCCGAATCGTCGACGAACACGATCTGACGCGCCGGGACGTCCAGCCGGTCGATGATCGACGCGAAGAACGCCTCGTCCGGTTTGCACGCGCCGAGCTCGCAGGAATAGAACTCCTCGTCGAACACTCCGGCGTAGCAGCGGCGCATGAGGTCACGGCGCACGTCCTGCTGGTTGGTTGCGAGATGCACGCCGTACCCGGCACGTCTGACGTTCGCGACGACGGCCATCGCCGCTTCGTCGATGTCGAAACGCGACCACAGCTGCAGCGCGTCATCGGGATCGAGCGCGAGCCCGTGCTCCTCGGCCGCGGCGACGAGGCAGTCACGCATCCTCGCCTCGCCCCGCATGGCGGGCAGTTCGCGGGCGAACACGACGGACGCGAAGCCCTCGCCACCGATCGCGTCGAGCGCACCCACCCAGCCGTGACGCGCGTGCTGCAGCACACCGTCGGCATCGAACAGGACGGTAGCCGTGTCACGCATGTGGCGACCCTACGGCTGAAAGGGGCAAGCCTTGAAACCGTTGTTGGGCCCAGCACCCCCCGCGCGTCGCGCAGAATGGGTCGAGCCCCTGCCGTCATGCGACGTCAGGGGCTCGACACGTTGATCGGTCGCCGATCAGCCGATCACGACTTGTTCGGCGACACCTCGGCCGGAGCGGCGGGCGATGCGGCGTCCGCAGAAGCCTCACTCTTGACCTGAGGCTTGGCGTCCACACCCGCCTCCTTGCGCTGCTGAGCGGAGATCGGGGCGGGCGCGGCCGTCAGCGGGTCATAGCCGCCGCCGCTCTTCGGGAACGCGATGACGTCGCGGATCGAGTCGGTGCCCGCGAGCAGCGAGACGATGCGGTCCCAGCCGAACGCGATGCCGCCGTGCGGGGGTGCACCGAAGCTGAACGCCTCGAGGAGGAAGCCGAACTTCTCCTGCGCGTCCTCCTCGCTCAGACCCATGACCTTGAAGACGCGCTCCTGCAGATCCTTGCGGTGGATACGAATCGAGCCACCGCCGATCTCGTTGCCGTTGCACACCATGTCGTACGCGTACGCGAGCGCCTCGCCCGGTTCGGTGTCGAACGTGTCGACGTACTCGGCCTTCGGCATCGTGAACGCGTGGTGTACGGCCGTCCACGTACCGGAGCCGACGGCGACGTCCCCCGAGGCGACAGCGTCGGCGGCAGGCTCGAACAGCGGCGCGTCGACGACCCACAGGAAGCTCCACGCGTTCTCGTCGATGAGGTCGCAGCGCTTTCCGATCTCCAGACGCGCTGCGCCGAGCAGCGCGCGCGACGCCTTCGTCGCACCCGCGGCGAAGAAGATGCAGTCGCCGGGCTTCGCACCGACGTGGCCGGCGAGGCCCGCCACCTCGGTCTCGGTGAGGTTCTTGGCGACCGGGCCGGTGAGCGAGCCGTCCTCCTGGACGAGGACGTACGCGAGGCCCTTCGCGCCGCGCTGCTTCGCCCACTCCTGCCACGCGTCGAGCTGACGACGGGGCTGCGACGCACCACCCGGCATGACGACGGCGCCGACGTATTCGGCCTGGAACACGCGGAACGTCGTGTCCTTGAAGAACTCCGTACACTCGACGAGCTCGTTGCCGAAGCGCAGGTCGGGCTTGTCCGAGCCGTACTTCGCCATCGCGTCGGCGTACGTCATGCGCGGGAACGGCGTCGGCAGGTCGACGCCGATCGTCGCCCACACGGCCTTCGCGATCTGCTCACCGAGCTCGATGACGTCGTCCTGCTCGACGAAGCTCATCTCGATGTCGAGCTGCGTGAACTCGGGCTGACGGTCGGCGCGGAAGTCCTCGTCGCGGTAGCAGCGCGCGATCTGGTAGTAGCGTTCCATCCCGGCGACCATGAGCAGCTGCTTGAACAGCTGCGGGCTCTGCGGCAGCGCGTACCAGCTGCCCGGCGCGAGCCGAGCGGGGACGAGGAAGTCGCGAGCGCCCTCGGGCGTCGAACGCGTCAGCGTCGGCGTCTCGATCTCGACGAAGTCGCGCTCGTTGAGCACGGCGCGCGCAGCCTGGCTCACCTTCGAGCGCAAGCGGATCGCGTCGCCTTGGTCCTTGCGACGCAGGTCGAGGTAGCGGTACTTGAGGCGCGCCTCCTCGCCGACGGTGATGCGCTCGTCGATCTGGAACGGCAGCGGCGCCGCCTCGGAGAGCACCTCGATCTCGTTCGCGACGACGTCGACCTCACCTGTCGGCAGGTTCGGGTTGACGTCCTTCGGCTCGCGCGCGGCGACCTCACCCGTCACCTTGATGCAGTACTCGGAGCGCAGACCGTGCGCGGCGCCCGTCAGCACCTCGTCGCGTGCGACGACCTGGACGACGCCCGAGGCGTCCCTCAGGTCGACGAAGGCGACACCGCCGTGGTCGCGACGCTTGGCCACCCAACCCGTCAGGGTGACGGTGTCACCGACGTCGGCTGCGCGAAGGGTTCCGGCTTCATGGGTTCGAAGCATGATGTTCCTCTCGATTCGTTCCATGCGGCGACGCGTCGATCGGACGATGCTCGACCGGGCGCCCCACGTGGGAGCAGCCCGGGAGGTGTGGGCGGGGGCCAGGTCGCGGTGCCACCACACCTTCGCCGAAAGATCTTCGGCCTCTCGTCGGTGACGCCGGACGCGCGGTCCGCCGCAGAACACGCCCGTCACGGGCGGTGCTCGGGCGGGGTGTCAGGCCGCCACGGCGTACCTGCTCATTCTAGGTGATGCCGCGTGTGCGACGCGCCCGTGTTTTTCGCGGCTCAGTCGAGCTCGTCACCGTCGACGTAGAACCAGCGGCCGGCGCGGCGTTCGAAGCGCGAGTGCTCTCGCAGCACCCCGCGACGGCCGTCGTCGGCGAGGTAGGACGCCTCGAAGGTGACGGTGCCGCGCGTACCGGCCTCGTACATGCCGCCGTCACCCGTGTCGAGCACCCGCAGGGCCAGCCACGTCACGCCGTCGAGGTCGCCGACCTGAGCCGGGCGCGTGCGCGGATGCCAGGTGCGCCAGAGGTGGTCGGCGTCGCGTAGCACGAACGCCGTGTAGCGCGAGCGCATGAGCGCTTCGGGCGTCGGCGCGATCACGCCGTCGAGGACGAGCGGGCCGCAGCATTGGCGCAACGAGCGCGCGGGCACCCAGGCGCAGGGACACTCAGCGTCCGGGCCGGGTCGCACGCTTGGGTCGGCCGCAGCAGGCATGGGTCTCCTCGGTGACGGGCTCGCGCAGCGATCGGCGCGCGGCGGTTCGTTGGCACGACGATAACCTGTGCGCCATGACGAAGCGGATCGCGATGTACTTCCTCGGCGGAACCATCTCCATGTCCTCCGGTGACGGCGCCGGAGTGCGCCCCACGCTCGGCGCCGACGACCTCATCGCCGCTGTCCCCGGCCTCGACGCAGCTGACGTCGACCTCACCGGCGAGACGATCGCGCGCGAACAGAGCGGTTCGCTCACCCCGGCGCACCTGCTCGAGGTGCTGCAGCGCGCGAGTGCCTCCGACGCCGACGGGTTCGTCCTCGTCCAGGGCACCGATACGCTCGAGGAGAGCGCCTACCTGCTCGACCTGCTCTGGGACGACGGGCGCGCGTTCGCCGTCACGGGCGCGATGCGCAACCCGACGATGGCCGGGGCCGACGGAGCCGCCAACATGCTCGCCGCGATCCGCGTCGCCGCGAGCGACGCCGCGCGTGAGCTGGGCGTCGTCGCCGTGTTCGCCGATGAGATCCACGCGGCGCGCTCGGTGACGAAGGGCGACACGTCGTCGCTCACGACGTTCGTCTCCCCCGACTGCGGCCCGATCGGGCGCGTCCTCGAAGGTCATACCCACCTCTTCCACCGCCCCGCGCGACTGTCGGCCCTCCCCCGGCCTGACGCCGTCGACGCCGAGGTGCCCGTCCTGACGGTGGCACTCGGGCAGTCCGCGCGGGCGCTCGACGCCGTGAGCGCGGGCGCCGACGCGCTCGTCATCGCCGGCCTCGGAGCCGGGCACGTGCCCGGGTGGTGGGCCGAGAGCGTCGGACACATCGCGGCCCGCATTCCCGTCATCATGACAAGCCGGACCTTCTCGGGCCCGGCGCTCGTCGAGACGTACGGTGCGGTCGGCGCGGAGGTCGACCTCCAGCGCCGCGGCGTCGTCATGGGTGGCTACCTGCGCGCCGTGCAGGTGCGACTGCTCGTCATGACGATGCTGGCCACCGGGGCGTCACGCGAGAGCATCGCCGCCGAGGTGCGCCGCCGCGGCGGCTACCGCTGACCCGCTACTGCTTCGGAGCGAAGGCGGGGTGCACCGACCACGGGGTGTCGGGGGCGCGCAACGGTGCCCAGCCCGCGTCGCGCGCCGCGCGAGCCGCGAGGCATGACATGAGCAGCGTCGGGTTGTGGAGGCGCCCCGCGAGCGCTGCGCCGACGACGTCGTCGAGGCGAGCCCAGCCGGTCGGCATGTCGAGTTCTTCCTCCTCGCGCTCGAACCGGTCATCCTCCGACACGTCGGTGAGGTCGCGGGCGAGGAAGACGCGAAGCTGCTCCGAGAGCCCGCCCGGTGACGAGGCGTAGTCGATGAGCAGGTCGAGTCGTCCGGCGCGCAGGTCGGCCTCTTCGTAGAGCTCACGCAGCGCCGCCTCGTGCGGCGGCTCGCCGTCGACGTCGAGCAGCCCCGCCGGGATCTCCCACTCCTGCGCACCGATGGGGTGCCGGTACTGGCGAATGACGAGCACCTCCTCGGCGCAGGGTTCGCCGCGCATGGCGAGGACGGCGACGGCGCCCGGGTGGCGGACGAAGTCACGGGTGACGCGCCCGGCATCGCCGAGATCGGCTTCCTCCTGGACGACGTCCCAGACCCGTCCCTCGTAGACGACGTCGCTGCGCACGACGGGCGCGGGGGTGTAGTCGTCGACGAGTTCGCTGGGGGTGATCGTGGGGTGGATGGAAGTCATGCCACCGATCCTGACACACCGGACTGGCACCCGGTCGCGCCCGGCCGCTACGTCGCAGGCCGACGTCCCAAGAAACGCCGAGGAGGGCGGCGCCGTCTCCGGCATCGCCCTCCTCGATTCATGACACGCGGCCCGAACAGCGGCCGCACGTCGTCACTTGCTCGGTCGCTCCAGCGCGGCCTCGACGAGCCCCGCGAACAGTGGGTGCGCGCGGTGCGGTCGCGACTTGAACTCCGGATGAGCCTGCGTCGAGACGTAGTACGGGTGAACGTCCTTCGGCAGTTCGACGAACTCGACGAGCCCGAGCTCGGGGTGCGTACCCGAGACGACGAGTCCAGCGTCGGTGACCTGCTCGAGGTAGTCATTGTTCACCTCGTAGCGGTGACGGTGACGCTCGCTCACCTCCGTCGTGCCGTAGGCGTTCGCCACGACCGAGCCGTCGAGCAGCTTCGCCGGGTAGGCGCCGAGGCGCATCGTGCCACCGAGGTCGCCGGCGCCCTCGACGAACGACTTCTGCTCCTCCATCGTCGCGATGACGGGGTGTGACGTCTCGGGGTCGAACTCGGAGCTCGACGCGTCAGCGATGCCCGCGACGTTGCGCGCGTACTCGATGACCATGCACTGCAGGCCGAGGCAGATGCCGAGCGTCGGCACCTTGTTCTCACGGGCCCACTTCAGCGCGCCGAGCTTGCCCTCGATGCCGCGCACGCCGAACCCGCCGGGCACGAGCACCGCGTCGACACCCGACAACGCCTTCTTCGCGCCCGCGTCGCTCGTGCAGGTGTCGGAGGCGACCCAGCGGATCTTCACCTTCGTGTCGTGATGGAAACCGCCGGCGCGCATCGCCTCGGTGATCGACAGGTAGGCGTCGGGCAGGTCGATGTACTTGCCGACGAGGGCGATCTCGACCTCGTGCGCCGGACGGTGGACGTGATCGAGTAGCTTGTCCCACTGGGCCCAGTCGACGTCACGGAACGGCAGGCCAAGGCGGCGGATGACGTACGCGTCGAGCCCTTCGGAGTGCAGCACGCGGGGGATGTCGTAGATGCTCGGCGCGTCGACGGCGGCCGCGACGGCCTCGGAGTCGACATCGCACATGAGCGAGATCTTGCGCTTGATCGGCTCGGGGATCTCGCGATCGGCGCGCAGGATGAGCCCGTCGGGCTGGATGCCGACCTGACGCAGTGCAGCGACGGAGTGCTGCGTCGGCTTCGTCTTCAGCTCACCGCTGGGGCCGATGTACGGCACGAGCGAGACGTGGAGGAAGAAGACGTTGTCGCGCCCCACGTTGTGGCGCACCTGGCGTGCGGCCTCGAGGAACGGCAAGGACTCGATGTCGCCGACCGTGCCACCGATCTCGGTGATGATGATGTCGGGTGCGTCGTCGCCGTTCGCCTCGGCGCGCATGCGCTCGACGATCTCGTTCGTGATGTGCGGGATGACCTGCACCGTGTCACCGAGGTATTCCCCGCGACGCTCGCGTGCGATGACATCGGAGTACACCTGGCCGGTCGTGACGTTGGCGCGCCCGTGCAGGTTGACGTCGAGGAATCGCTCGTAGTGACCGATGTCGAGGTCGGTCTCCGCGCCGTCTTCGGTGACGAACACCTCACCGTGCTGGAACGGGTTCATCGTTCCCGGGTCGACGTTCAAGTAGGGGTCGAGCTTCTGCATCGTGACGCGCAGGCCGCGCGAACGCAGCAAACGGCCGAGACTGGATGCCGAGAGGCCCTTTCCGAGGGAGGAGGCCACGCCTCCGGTGACAAAAATATGCTTCGTCGTCTGATCCACCACGGAATGCCAGCCTACTTCATCGAGAGGTATTCGGGCGACAGGGTTGCCGCACGATGGATGTGAACCCAAAGAACGTTCATGCGCTCGACTTCTGTGACGCGCCGGCCGCCGTCAGCAGGGATTCGGCGTGCTCACGCGCGACCGCGCTTGTCGTGTCGCCACCCAACATGCGCGCGATCTCGGTGACGCGCGCGTCACCCGTGACGGCGGCGACGCCGCTCTCGGTGACGGCGCCGTCATGCGATTTGTGGACGACGAGGTGGTTGTCGGCGTACGCCGCGACCTGGGCGAGGTGCGTCACGACGATGACCTGCGCGCTCTGCGCGAGCCGCGCCAGGCGCGCGCCGATGTCGTGCGCCGCCTCGCCCCCGACGCCGGCGTCCACCTCGTCGAACACGAACGTGGGCACGCTGCCCGTCGACGTCACCACCTCGAGGGCGAGCATGACGCGCGACAGCTCACCACCGGAGGCGGCCTTCGTCACCGGCTTCGGATCCATGCCGCGGTTGGCCGACAGCAGGATCGTGACGTCGTCGATGCCGTGCTCCGAGGGTTTGACGAGGCGCCCGTCGGGCAGTTCGAGGCCCTTGTCGGCTTCGGCGATCGAGACCTCGACGACGAGGCGAGCCGAGCCCATCGCGAGGTGATGCAGCTCCTGCGTGACAGCCTCACCCAGTCGCTCGGCCGCGGATCGACGCAGATCGTGCAGCGCGAGAGCATCAGCCCCGACCTTCGGCGTGAGCCCCGCGACCTCGGCGTCGATCGCGGCGATGCGATCGTCCGAGCCGGCGAGCTCCTGCGCCTCACGCCCGGCCTGTTCACGCCACGTGAGCACGTCGTCGAGTTCGGGCCCGTACGCCTTGAGCAGCTGGGTGATGGCGGCGCGCCGCTGATGCACCTCCTGCAACCGCTGCGGATCCATGTCGATGGCGGCCGCGTACTGCGCCACGTCCGCGGCGAGGTCGGCCGTGAGCGTCTGCACCTCCCGCAACCGCTCGATGAACGGTGCGAGGTCGGCGTCCAGCGTCACACCCGACTCGAGCCCACTGCGCGCAGCAGCCATGAGCGCCAGCGCATTCGGCTCGTCGGGCGACAACTCGTCGCCGGCCAGGGCCGCACCCGCACCACGCGAGGCGGCCAGGAGATCCTCGGCATGCGTGAGCCGCTCACTCTCCGCCGCGAGTTCGACGTCCTCACCCTCGATCGGCTCGATCTCGTCGATGCGCGCGATTCCAGCCTCGAGCATCGTGAGCCGCTGCGCGCGCTCCTGCGCCTTGAGCGTCAACTCGCGCCGCTCGGCCCGCAGCGCCTTCAGCCTCACATACCCGTCGCGGTAGCGCTGCGCCACCTCCGAGAGTTCGGGGCCTGCGAACGCGTCGAGGATCTGACGGTGCTCCTCGGGCTGCTTGAGCCGCCATTGGTCGGCCTGCCCGTGCACCGCGACCAGCTCATGCCCGATGCGCGCCAGCACGCCTGCGGGGACACTGCGCCCGGCCACCTGCGCACGCGAACGCCCCGTCGCGGCCACCGAGCGGCTGAGGATCACCTCGTCGCCCGCCTCCACGTCGAACTCATCGGCCAGCGCGGCCGCGCTCACATGCTCGCCCGGCACGTCGAGGAACCCCTCGACGAGCGCCGACTTCTCCCCCGTGCGCACCCGATCGGCGTCAGCACGCTCACCGAGCAGCAGCCCGAGACCGCTGACGACCATCGTCTTACCCGCGCCCGTCTCGCCGGTGACCACGTTGAGCCCCGGGCTGAGTTCGAGCGTCGCGTCGGCGATGACACCCATGTTGCGAATCCGGATTTCCCTCAGCACGCTTCCCACCCTAGGGGCACGACGCGACGAATGGTGATTCGAACACGCTTACGAACAGATGAACTTTTCAATGCGCGCGTCGCGTGCCGCGCCAGCCCTCGACCGACAGGTCGAACTTGCGCACGAGACGATCCGTGAACGGCGCGGTGCTCAGGCGCGCCAGCGTGACGGGCTTGTCGCTCGCGTGCACCTCGACACGGGCGCCGTCGGGCAGATCGAACGGGCGCCGCCCGTCACACCACAGCACGGCGCGCCCCTGCGCACCGGGCACGAGTTCGACGGCAAGTTGCGCGAGCGGCCCCAGCACGAGCGGGCGCGCGAACAGCGCATGCGCCGAGATCGGCACGAGGAGGATGGCCTCGGTGTCCGGCCACACGACCGGTCCTCCCGCGCTGAAGGCATAGGCCGTCGACCCCGTCGGCGTCGCGATGACGACGCCGTCAGCGCCCCAGGACGCGAGGGGACGGCCGTCGATCTCGACGGTCAGTTCGAGCATGCGCTCTCGTGCGGCCTTCTCGATGCTCGCCTCGTTGAGCGCCCACCCGCGGTGCAGTTCCACCTCACCGCGCCCGTCGGTCGCGACGACCTCGAGCGTCGCGCGGGTCTCGACGATCCACGAGCGCTCACGCACGCAGGCGACGATCCGCTCGACGTCCTCCTTCTCCGCCTCGGCGAGAAACCCGACGTGGCCGAGATTGATGCCGAGCAGCGGCACCCCGCAGTCGCGCGACAGTTCGGCGGCGCGCAGGATCGTGCCGTCACCGCCCAGGACGACGGCGAGCTCGCACGCCACCCCGGCTTCCTCCGGCGCGACGGTGACGACGCCCGGCCGCTGCGCGATCCCGAAGGCCGCCAGCTCGTCGGCGATGCCCGCGACCTCTATCCCGGCGGCCGTCAGCCCTTCGACGAGTCGCTCGGCGACCTCGTAGGCCTCGGGCCGGCGCGGGTGGCCGATGAGCAGGACGCGGCGGTTCATCACTCGCTCCTTCGCGTGAGGTCGCGGATTCGCTGGTTGGCGGAGGCGTCGTCGAGTGCGCCACCGACCGCGGCGCGACGCAACCAGACGAGGTATTCGTGGTTGCCGTGGCTGCCCACCATCGGGCTCCACGCGAGACCGTGCACGGCGAGGCCGAGTTCGGACGCGCACGCGAGCACCTTCTCGATGCTCTCGCGACGCTGCTCGACTGACGTCACGACGCCCGTCCTGCCCAGTCTCTCGCGTCCGACCTCGAACTGCGGCTTGATGAGCGCGATGAGATCACCGTCGTCGGCGAGCAGAAAGGACATGTGGGGCAGCGCCAGCGTCAGCGAGATGAACGACAGATCGCTGACGACGAGTGCGAACGGTGAGCCGTCGAGCTGCGTCGCGCTCACGACGTCGCGGACGTTGACGCCCTCGAGATCGGTGACGCGCGGGTCGCTCTTGACCGGTTCGGCGAGCTGGCCGTGCCCGACGTCGAGAGCGACGACGTGAGCCGCCCCCCGTTCGAGCAGCACCTGCGTGAACCCACCGGTCGAGGCGCCGACGTCGATGGCGTGCGCTCCGGCGACGCGGGTCGCGACACCCGGAAAGGCCTCGCACGCGGCGAGGAGCTTGTGTGCGGCACGGCCCACGTAGTGGTCGAGGTCGCCCTCGATCTCGACGTTCTGCGCGTCGCTCACCTTGGTCGACGCCTTCGCCTCGACCTTGCCGTCGACAAGCACCCTCCCCGCGTCGAGCAGCTCCTTCGCCTGGGCGCGAGAACGCACGAGGCCGCGCGCCACGAGGGCGGCGTCGAGTCGCACACCACTCATGCCTGGGCCTGTTCGAGGCGTCGCTGCAAGCTCTCATGGACGTCGTGTGCACGAGCGATGACGTCGGCGGCATCGACGTCGGGCCCACAGCTTTCGGACCCGCTGTCATTCGACGCTCTGCCGACCGACCCATTGCCGCCCGTCGACTCGCCGGCCATCGCATCGACGCTCTCGCGCAGGCGGCTCACGGCATCGTCCAGTTCTGTGTCACCGACCGGGCCGTCCCCGGCGATCACACGACGGCCCTCGGCCCGCTGGGCGAGCTCACCCGGGCTGGGCACCCCGATGCTCATGACCCGCACGCCTGACGCATCTCGCGCGCCGCGTCCTCGGCGGAGAGGTCTCCCGCATCGACGCGCTCCCACAGGGACGTCAGCAGACCGCGCACGCGAGCGATGCTCGCCCCCGCGTCGCATTTCCCGGCAGTCTCGACCTCGTACGGCTGCGTCAACCCGCGCAGATCCGCGAGCACGTACGTCGGGCGACGCTCCTTCGGTGCCGCGGCTGCGTCCGCGAGGCCGTGAACGCCGGTGAGCACGAGCACGCTGTCGTACCCGCCGCGGGTCGCGCCTTCGATATCCGTCTCGAGCCGGTCGCCGACAGCAAGGACGCGCGCCGCGTCGGCCGCGCCGATGCGCTCACTCGCCATGTCGTACATGACGGGCATGGGCTTGCCGGCCACTTCGGGATCGACCGCCACCGCATTGCGGACGGCCTGGACGAGCGAGCCGTTGCCGGGTGCGATCCCTTTCTCGGTCGGCAAGGTCAGGTCAGTGTTCGTCGCGACCCAGCGCGCACCACCGTTGACGGCGTGCGCTGCGGCCGCGAGGTCCGTCGCACGGACATCCGGCCCGTAGCCCTGGACGACGGCATCGATGTCGCCGGTCGCTGCACCTGCATCGTCGTCGCCGACGCAGACGAAACCGGCCTCCCTCAGCGCTCGGGCGACGCCCTCCCCGCCGATCGGCAGGACGATACGCACCTGCGCGCCACTCTCGCGCAGCACGTGCGCTGCCGCCATCGACGAGTTGACGACGTCCTCGTCGTCTAGACGCAGCCCGAGCTCACGCAGATGCGCCGCGACGGCCGACGGGGGACGCGAGGCGTTGTTCGTCGCGTAGACGACGCGCGTCCCATGTTCGCGCGCGCTCTGGAGGCTCGCGATGGCATGCGGGATGGCGCCGGGCCCTGCGTAGACGACGCCGTCGAGGTCGCAGACGATGCCGTCGTACCGGTCGAGCAGGCCTTCAGTCACGGGGGTCCTGTTCCCCGACCGACGCTGACGGTTCGTTCGGCGGTACGGCGCCGAACGCGCTCAGGTCGAGCTCGGCGAGATGCGGGTCGACGTCCTGCTCGTCCTCCGGCGCGAGGTCGGTCAGCTCGAAGCCGTCGATCTGGTCGATGCGGTCGGCGGCGTCCGTCTCGCCATCACGGTCGGCCGCGTCGGCCTTGACGAACCACGCCCGCGCTTCCTCCCGCTCACCCAGGTCGAGCAGCGCGTCAGCATACGCGTAGAACAGACGAGCGGCCCAGGGCTGCGTCGTCGCCTTCTGCAGGGCGGGAATGCGCAGTCCGACGACGGCAGCCCGCGACTGTCCCATGTCGCGGCGCACGCCGGAGACGACGATGGCCAACTCGATGTTGTCGGCCTCAGAGAGGCGTTGCGCTTCCGGAGAGTTCGCCAGCTCGAGGGCCCGCTCGTAGCGCCCCAGGCCACGCTCGCAGTCGACCATGTACGGCAGCAGGTGGTCGGAGCCGGACAGCCGGCGCGCGGTCCGGAACTCACGCAGTGCCTCGGCGAACTCGCCCGTTCGGTAGAGGACCAGACCGAGCGCCTCGCGCGCTGCCGGAACCCGGCCGGCCCGGCTCACGGCGTGCTGCGCGTGGTCGAGCGCCTTCTCCGGGTTCTCGTCCAGCAGTTCGGCGGCAGCGACGAGGTGCTTGGCGACGCCCTCGGCGTTCTCCTTGCTCAGGGTACGCAGCTGCTGACGAACCGCCTTGTCGAGCTCATAGCCCGTGATGTCCTCCGGCAGCACCGGCTCCGGCTTGCGACGGGGACGCTCGTCCCCCACGGCCTTCGCGTCCCAGCTGCGCGGGCCACGAATCGACGACTGCTCGTCCGACCAGCCGGCACCGCGGTCCCCCCGGCCGGTGAACCCGCCACGGTTTTCGCTGCGGTCATCCCGACGGAAACCGCCACCCCGCTCGTCACGACGATCCGAACCGCGTCCGTAACCAACACGCTCATCACGCCCAGACGAGCGGCGGTCGTCCCGGCCACGGTCATCACGACGGAAACCCCCACGATCCTCACGACCCCGCTCGTCATCCCGACGCGGTCTGTCATAGCTGCGCTCGTCCCCGCCACGGTCGTCCCGACGGAAACCCCCACGATCGTCACGACCGAAGGAACGGCGATCGTCACGACCCCGCTCGTCGTCCCGACGCGGGCCACCGTAGCCACGCTCATCGCGGCGGACACCTCTACGGTCGTCACGACGGTCGCTGCCCCGTCCATAGCTGCTTCGCTCGTCGCGACCTGACGAGCGACGATCGTCGCGCTCGAACCGACCCCGCTGCTCACGGGAACCCCTGTCGTCACGAGCCGGGCGACGCTCGCCGGAGGCCGCCTCGCGACCTCCCTGCGACCAGCGCGAACTGCGTTCGCGACGCTCTGGCGTGTTCTCGGTGTTCTCGTCAGGCATGTCTTCCTCTTCTCAGGACGGGCAATAGACATCGTGGCACGAGGGCGGCGCCTCGGGCGAGCCGGCACCCATTGCTACGACGGAGCGAGGGCATCGACCACGGCTGCGCAGCCAGGGCATACATGAAAGAAGGGCCCTTGATCCAAGAACTGTTCAAGCTCCGAGCCACCCGTCGGGGGCTTCAAGGAACACGACGTTCATCAGATCAAGGACCCTTCTGTTGAAGAAGTCCGGCGGTGTCCTACTCTCCCACACCCTACCGAGTGCAGTACCATCG
>NZ_LSJT01000110.1:0-16181 GCF_001556795.1 Dermacoccus sp. CCH2-D9 | reverse complement strand
ATGATCTACAACGGCAAGGACAACATGGCCGTCGACGCCTCCGCGCAGCGCGTGTGGGCGGCGGCGTGCACCCTCATCCTCCTCATCCTTCTTCTCAACCTGCTGGGCCGCTTCATCAGCCGCTTCAGCAAGGTCAAGAACTGACATCCGCTCGCGCGGATACGACTCGTAAAGGAACCCGAGTTCAATGAGCAAGCGGATCGACGTTCACAACCTCAACGTCTACTACGGCGACTTCCTCGCCGTGAACGATGTCTCCATGACGATCGAGCCCCGCTCGATCACGGCCTTCATCGGCCCGTCGGGCTGCGGCAAGTCCACGTTCCTGCGCACCCTCAACCGCATGCACGAGGTCATCCCCGGCGGCCGCGTCGAGGGTCAGGTGCTCCTCGACGACGAGGACCTGTACGCGCCGGGCGTCGACCCGGTGGCGGTGCGCCGCACCGTCGGCATGGTGTTCCAGCGCCCCAACCCGTTCCCGACGATGTCGATCGGTGACAACGTCGTCGCGGGTCTGCGCCTCAACGGCGTGAAGGACAAGAAGGTGCTCGCCGAGAAGACGGAGCAGTCGCTGCGTGGCGCGAACCTGTGGAACGAGGTCAAGGATCGCCTCGACAAGCCGGGTGCCGGCCTGTCGGGCGGTCAGCAGCAGCGTCTGTGCATCGCGCGTGCCATCGCGGTGTCGCCGGACGTGCTCCTCATGGACGAGCCGTGCTCGGCTCTCGACCCGATCTCGACGCTCGCCATCGAGGATCTGATGCTGGAGCTGAAGAAGGACTACACGATCGTCATCGTCACGCACAACATGCAGCAGGCGGCGCGTGTGGCTGACCGGACGGCGTTCTTCAACCTCGAGGCGACGGGCAAGCCCGGCATGCTCGTCGAGATGAACGACACGCAGAAGATGTTCAGCAACCCGGATCAGCGGGCGACCGAGGACTACATCTCCGGTCGCTTCGGCTGACAGCCGGGCGAAAGGGCCGTGAGGACCGGGGCGCAGCGAAGCGAGCACCGGCCCGGCGCGGCCCTCCGAGCCCGTCAGGTGAAAGCGAAAGGGTGCCGAGGACACGAACGAAGCGAGGTCCGCAGGCGCCCCCGAGCTCAGCCCGAGAAGCACTGCTGATCCATCGTGCGTTGTGCGCCCCCCACCGTCGTGACGGTGGGGGGCGCCTGCGTTGCCGGGCAGCGTTCCTGCGGCGTCAACCTGACTTCACGCTGGGAGGCGCTGCAGGCGTCGCTGCACGTCGGGATGCAGAATGACTCACATCACATATGAGCGGGGGCTATGACCGTGTGCCGATCGAGTTTCCCTGGGGCGCAACCCTCTTCGGCATAGCGCGAGCCGGCGCTGAACATCGTGCCCGGGGTCGGGCAAATCGACTCAATGCTTCAGGGGCCGTTCATCCCGATTTCATGCACACTGTGCTTGTGCCGAAGGATGCAACTCGTATTGGAACGTGGTCGCGCAAGTCGCTGCTCAAGAACCGCAAGAAGCAGGCGATCGCGCGCGGCGCTCACCCGACCCCTGACGAGATCGTCTTCTCGGACACCCCGGGAATCGTCGACGACGGCAACTTCAGCTACGGCGTCTGCCACGTCTGCGACTGGAAGGGCGGTGGGCGTCGCGCCCGCGAGAAGGCCCGCCGCGACGCGGCGGAGCACTACCTCCTGGCGCACTGACCACCACGGCACGGTCGAATGCCAATACATCCCGGCGCTTCGCCGCTCGCGATGAGGTGCGGTAGCGGCGCAGGGGATGGCCGCGCCGCGAGAGATGTGAGACACGCTGGACCGGGAGCGCCTCTCGGCACTAGGCCGCTCGTAGCGGCTGAATTTGGGACCCGGGGCTGCCGCGGCCCAGCGTGCTCATCCACCTTAACGAACATCACCGGCCCTCGCATTCCCGGCGGCTGCGAGAAACGTCACGCAGTGCAGTGTCGTCCCGGAGCCGGCGACGCCTGGCGAGGCGTCACCACCGGTCGAGACCAGACAGCGCAACCCATGAACCGGTCGAGATGCACCGCTCGAGACGGGCCGCCCGGGTCGAATGACCTGAGTCGAGTCAGTCGGGTCGGATCAGTCAAGGTTGCCGATGCGCCAGGCGGAGGCGGCCTTCGTCAGGTCACGGGCTGTGTCGCCGAGCCGTGCGGCGCTGAGCGCCTCGCGCGCGGCCAGGGCATCGTCATGGCCGTCGTGACGCTCGGCGCGTTCGGCCCGGCCGGAGGCGACGACGCGACAGAAGGCTGCGGCGCGTTCGAGCGCGACGGCGAAGTCGCCGGTGTAGGCGCCCTCGAGGATGCGGTCGGCGAGCGCCTTGATCTCGGCAGGTCCGCTCGGGTCGGCCGATCCCGCGACGGCGTGGGAGACGTGAGCGTGCCGGATACCGGCGTTGTAGTCGCCCGCGGCGCCTACAGCGTCGCGGCGCACCCATTCGCGCAGCGTGTAGAGGCGCCACAGCACGCCGGGCAGGCTGACGGCGGGGCGCCCGGCCCACAGCTGCGCGAGCGTCGACAAGCCGATCTCGTCCGTCAGCGCGATGAGCCGGGCCGTCACCTCCGGGTCCGCGTTGGTGCGCCCGGCGCCGACGAGGATGGCGGCGCTCTCGTGCGCGATGGCGGTGACATCGGCGGGGTCGGGTGCTCCCTCGAACGCCTGGAACTCGCGGTCGGTGAAGAACAACGGCTTGTGGTGGGAACGCGTCACGGGTACGGCTGGCTCCTTCGGTGCCTCGACGAGGCGTCGAGTGCGTCATCGGGTCAACGACGCGCGGGCGGGCGGCATTCCGCCGGGCGCCGTCGAGACATCCGCCGGACGCCGTCGCCGCGAACTCCACAGGGTCGCACCGGGCGGCACGACCCTGCTACGGGTCAGCGGACGATGGCCACCCCGTCGGCCGGGATGACGACGCGCACTCCCCCGCCGTCGGCGGGGCGCTCGTCGACGATGTGCCATGCGGCGATGACACGGTCGGCGTCGATCGTCGTCGCCTCGCCCGAGAGGTTGACGACGACGCGGCAGTCGCCGCGGTGCACCGTCACGACGCTCGTCGGGCCCTGGCCGTCACCCTCGACCCGGCTCGTGCCGAGGGTCGGGTCGGACAGGTCGGGCACCTCGCGGCGCAGCCTGATGAGGGTGCGGTACCAGTCGAGCAGGAGCGACTGCTCGCCGTCGGGGTCGTCGATCTCGCTCCAGCGCAGCACCGAGTTGCGGAAGGTCGACTCCTCCTGGGGGTCGGGCACCGCGTCACCCCAGCCGTGGGCTGCGAACTCGGCCGCGCGCCCGCGTGAGGTGCCCTCGGCGATCTCGGGGTCGACGTGGTCGGTGAAGAACTGCCAGGGGGTCTGCGCACCGTACTCCTCACCCATGAAGAGCATCGGCGTGTACGGCGACGTCAGCAGCAGCGCTGCCGCGCAGGCCAGCCGGTCGACGCCGACGAGCTGCGACAGGCGCTCGCCCGTCGCGCGGTTGCCGACCTGATCGTGCGTCTGCAGAGACGCGACAAAGCGCCAACCCGGCGTCGCTTCGGGATCGACGGGGCGGCCGTGGCGGCGCTCGCGGAAGCTCGAGTACGTGCCGTCGTGGAAGAACGGCGTCGCGTACATCTTGGCGAGGGCCGCGGGGGCCGCGAAGTCCTCGTAGTAGCCCTGCGTCTCGCCGGTGAGCAGCACGTGCAGGGTGTGGTGGATGTCGTCGGCCCACTGCCCGCTCAGCCCGAGGCCGGCGCTGCCACCGTCGGCGACTGCGAGTCCGCGCTGACCCGAGCGCGGTTCGCGCGCACGCGGCGTGACGGTGGCCGGGTCGTTGCGGTCGGACTCGGCGACGACGACCACGTTGCGCCCCGTCTGCTCGGCGGCGAGTTCCAGTGCGGCCGTGAGCTCTTCGAGGATGTGGACGGCCGTGTCGTCGGCGAGCGCGTGGACGGCGTCAAGGCGGAACGCGTCGACGTGGAACTCGGTGAACCACATGAGCGCGTTCTCGATGATGAAGCGGCGCACCTCGTCACTCTGCGGGCCGTCGAGGTTGACGGCGGGGCCCCACGGCGTGTGGTGCAGCGCATTGAAGTAGGGGCCGAACTCGGGCAAGTAGTTGCCGCTCGGGCCGAGGTGATTGTAGACGACGTCGAGGCAGACGGCGAGGCCGCGCGCGTGGCACGCATCGACGAAGCGCTGGAAGGCGGCCGGGCCGCCGTAGGCGGCGCTCGTCGCGTACCAGTTGACACCGTCATAGCCCCAGTTTCGCTCTCCCGGAACGCCGTTCACCGGCAGGATCTCGACGTGTGTCACCCCGAGCGTCACGAGGTGATCGAGCCGTTCGATGGCCGAGTCGAACGTCCCGGATTCGGTGAACGTGCCGATGTGTAGCTCGTAGAAGACCGCGCCGCGCATCGCGTCGTCGTGCGAGGCCGCGTCCGCGTGGTGGCCGCGCCAACCGTCGTCCTGCCAGTCGTGGGCCGCGAGGTCGACGACCTCGCTGGGGCCGTGGATGCCCTCGGGCTGCAGCAGCGAACGCGGGTCGGGGCGCGGGTCGCCGCCGTCGATGCTGAAGGCGTACTCGCTGCCGACGCGCACCGGCTCGGGCGAATGCCACCAGCCGTTCTCGCCGGCCTTCATGGGCGCCTTCACGCCGTCCGCGACGAGGTGCACCATGCGCTCGGCGGCCGGCGCCCACACCGAGATCGTCTGGGTCGCGCCGTGAAAACCGGGCGAGGAGTAGGTGTTCATCGCTTCTCCTGAACGAGGACGTGGACGTGGCCGAACTCGTGGTCACCGAGATCGCCGAACGCGACCGGCGCGTCGGTGATGGTGAGGCGTTCGCCGGTGAAGGCGTGCCGCCACTCTCCGGCAGGCAGGCTGACGTGGGCATCGGCCAGCGCGCCCGTGCGCAGTGCCCGGGATGCAGCGCGCACCCCGATGACGGCGACGGCGAGCGGAGTCGCGTCCGCCTCGGCGGGCGTCGGTGCGTCAGTCTGCTCGCCGCCCTGGGCGCGCTTGACCAACTTGCTCACCTGACGCCCCGCGGCCTCGACGAGACGCCCGGCCTCGGCGATCTGACGGCGCACCACGGACGCTGCCGGCACCGTCCTCTCGAACGCGACGAGGAACTCGCTGTCGGACTCGAGTGGTTCGTAACCCGACCCCGGGTTCGCCGGCGCATGGACGTCCGCGGCGAGGCAACGCTGCACGAGGCGCGGACGCGAGCCCTCGACGTCAAGGAGCTGCTCGAGTTCGCCGTAGTCGACCGGGCGACGGTTGTCGGGGTCGACGAGGCTGAGCGTCGGACGTTCCGAGCCCTGGTAGGTGTCGGGGATGCCCGGAAGGAACAGCTCGAGCACCTTCTGCGTGTGCCCGGTCAGCGTGATCGCCTCGGCGTTCCGTCGACGCGCGTCGAGGAGGCTGCGGCGTAGATCCACGGCGAGCGTCTCGGCGGCCGGCGCCGATGCAGCGCTCTCCCCCGTTCGAGGGGCGGCGGCGTCGTCAGCCTCGAGGACAGCGGTGGCGAAGGCGAGCACCTGCTTCTCGTACGCCTCGTCGCCGTCGGTCCAGGCCGTGTAGACCTTCGCCTCGCGCAGCGCCTTCGTCAGGTACTCGCTCAGGCGATCCGCGTCGATGCCGAGATCGCGCCGCCCGTGGGCGGCGTCGGGTGCGGCGCCGTCAGCATCGGTGGTGTCGAACGGGCCGTAGGCGGTGGAGAATCCAGCGATGGTCTGCCACGCCAGCGCCGCCGCGGGCCGGTCGACGCCCATCGCGTCGGCGAGCGCGAACGCGGCGTCGCTGCACGCCGTCCACGCCTCGTCGTCACCGGCGATCGCGAGCAACGCCGCGCGAACGTCCTCGCTGCGCTTCGTGTCGTGCGTCGACAGCGTCGTCATCGTGCGCGGCCAGTATTCGGCGTTGTGCTGCGCCCAGGCGTTCAGACGGTGCGCGCCGGCGTCCACGAGGACGTCGACGTCGCCGCCGACCTCGTTGAGGGCGGTCAACGCGTGCCACCGGTAGAAGAGGGTGTCCTCGATCGACTTCGCCATGACCGGGCCCCACGTCTGCTGCAGACGCACCGCGAAGTCGGACGCGGCCGGCTCGATGTCGTCGAACTCGTCGGCCCCGGCGTGCGGACGCACGAGCGCGATGCGCTTGAGAGCATCGAGCTCGTCGGCCAGATCGGGGCGGGCCTCGCGCGCGGCCTCGAGCGCCTCGT
The DNA here is from genome assembly GCF_001556795.1 of Dermacoccus sp. CCH2-D9. Taxonomy (NCBI): domain Bacteria; kingdom Bacillati; phylum Actinomycetota; class Actinomycetes; order Micrococcales; family Dermacoccaceae; genus Dermacoccus; species Dermacoccus sp. CCH2-D9. Next base: position 9,989 of record NZ_LSJT01000110.1, on the reverse strand, counting down.
CGAGGTGGTGCTTCGACTCCGGTGCCATGCGGGCGCCCGGGACGAGGTAGGCGCGGTAGACGGGCGCCGCGACGAGCAGCTCGACGATCGCGGCACGCAGTGCTTCGCGCTGCAGGTCGGGGCGCACCTCGGCGGCGCGACGCGTCAGCCGCTCGACCTCCGGCACGAGACCGTTCTCGACGACGAAGCGCTTCGCCTCGCGCGTCGCGACCTCGACGTCGCGGGCGTCGCCGTCACCGAGCGCACGCTGCCAGCATGCCTCGATCGTCGGGGCGGCGGCGTCATCGGCCAGCGCGGCGGTGATAGCGGCCATCGCGTCGTAACCCGTCGTGCCCGCGCAGGCCCAGTCGCTCGGCAGGTGCTCGCCCGGTTCGAGGATCTTCTCGACCCAGATCGGCGTGCCCCTGCGGCACTCCTGCGTCAGTCGCGCGAGGTATCCGGCCGGGTCGGCCAGTCCGTCCGGGTGGTCGATGCGGAAGCCGTCGATGTGGCCGGCGTGATGCAGTTCGAGCAGCAGCGCGTGCGTCGCGTCGAAGACGTCGTCGGTCTCGACGCGCACGGCGATGAGCTCGTTGACCTCGAAGAAGCGACGATAGTTGAGCACCGCGTCACGATCGCGCCAGAACGCGAGCCGGTAGTGCTGACGCTCGAGAAGCCGGGCGAGTTCGTCGCCCTGCGGCGCCTCGCCGATGCCGTCGAGGGAACCGTCGGCGACGGGGAAGACGTGTTCGTAGTAGCGGATCACGGGTTCGTCACCGCTGCGGTCGAGCGTGATCGAGCCGTCCGCGATCTCCTCGTCGAGCGGCTTGCCGAGAATCGGGACGCCGAGCGCGCCGTCGAGCGCGTCCCAGTCGACGTCGAACCAATGCGCCGTCGAGGCGTCCTTCCCCCCTGCCAGCAGCGCCCACAGCGGCGCGTTGCTCGACTCGGGCGCGACGAACGCCATGTGGTTCGGCACGACGTCGACGACGACACCGAGCCCCAGCTCGTGCGCGGCGTCGGCGAACCGCTCGAACGCTTCGCGTCCGCCCAGCTCCGGGTTGACACGGGTGTGGTCGAGCACGTCATAGCCGTGGACCGAACCGGGGACGGCGGTGAGGATCGGCGAGCAATAGGCGTGCGAGATGCCGAGCTTCTTCAGGTACGGCAACTGCGCGCGGGCAGCGTCGAACGGGAAGTCGGCGTGCAGCTGGAAGCGATAGGTGGACGTCACGGGCGCGCTCATGCCTCCAACCCCACCACCATTCGCGCGGAAAATCGAGTCGGGGCCGCAGCATCCCACCGCAGGGGTGAGGTGGGGCGTCAGTAGGTACGGGCCCGGGCTCGCCCGGCCCGCGTGAGGAGGTACGCGACGAGCAGCACGAGGACCCAGCCACTGCCGATGAGCGCCGCCTGACGCATGTCGTCGACCTCGAACGCGGTGGCCATCACGGCGAGCACGCCGACGACGCCGAGCGCCGCCGTCACACTGCCGCCGGGCAGGTGGACGCTGCCATCGACGTCGCCGCGGCGCTTGAACGCGATGAAGCTGGCGAGGGCGAGCAGCCACGTCACCATGACGGAGAAGATCGCGATGGAGGCGAGCTTGGTGAAGATGTCGGCCACCCCCGTCTGTGCGAGGTAGATCGCGAGGACGAGGCCGAACGTCGAGACGAGCGTGGCCGCGAGCGGCACTCCCCGCAACGTCGTGCGGGCGAGGAATCGTGGTGCGAGACGATCGACGGCGAGCGAGTGCACGAGCCGACCGGCGCCGTACAGCTGCGCATTGCCCGTGGACAGCGCGGCGACGAGGATGACGGCGTTCATGATGCCCGCGGCGGCCGGGAGCCCGACGGCGTCGAACGCCTTGACGAACGGGCTCGCCGTCAGGCCCTTCGCGGACGCGACGTCGGTCCAGGCGTTGAGCGTGACGATGAGACCCACCGCGATGACGTAGAACAACCCCAGCCGGGCGACGAGGGCGCGCATCGCGGTGCGGACGCTGCGGCGCGGGTCGTCGGCCTCGGCCGCGGTGATCGGCACGACCTCGACGCCGACGAAGGCGAACATCACGATCGACATCGACAACCAGATCGACTCCATACCGCCGGGCATGAACCCGCCGTGGTCGGTGAGGTGAGCGAACCCGGTGGCGGGATGGCCGGGCACGCCGAACAGCACGAGGACGAGCGCGACGAGGATGAACGCGACGAGAGCCGTCACCTTGAGCGCGGAGAAGACGACCTCGGCGCGGCCGAACGCGCGCACGGAGAGCAGGTTGATGACGATGATCGCGAGCGCCACGAGGGCGACGAACACGGAGAGCGACGTCTGCGGCCACCAGTACTGCAGATATGCGCCGGCCGCGACGACCTCGCCGCCGAGCGCGATGACGCTCGCCGCCCAGTAGCACCAGCGAGAGACGTAGCCGGCCCACTCCCCGAGGTAACGCCCCGCGGCGGCGCCGAAGCTGCCCGGCTCGGGGCGGGCGGTCGCCATCTCCGCCATGGCGAGGCCGATGACGGCGATGAGCAGCGCGCCCAGCGCATAGCTGACGACGGCCGCCGGGCCGGCCACCCCGATCGCCGCGCCGGAACCGAAGAACAGGCCCGTGCCGAGCGCCGAACCGAGACCGATCATCAGCATGGTGCGATGCCCGAGGCTGCGCGTCAGGCCACTCGAACCCTCTGAGCTCGCCGGGGCGTCCGTGCTCGCCGAGCCCTTGACCGCGTGGGCGCCGACCTGCTGATCCACCGTGTTCTCCTTCGACGAGCTGGGGTGAGGCGTGGCTGTCTCATTGAAAGCGTCGCGCTGGGCACGCTCGTGCGACACCGCGCCGGCCAACAACCGGGTCAGGGTACGTGCTCGACCCGAGCCCGTGCGTTCGGTGTTCGTCGTCAGGGGCTCCCCGTGCTCACAAGATTGGCTCGGCTGCTCTTCGTCCTTGGCCGGTATGCGGCTCTCGATGACCGCCGCTCGTCGCGGACACGCGTCAGCCCCCGAGGCGGTTGAGGCCGACCACGACGACGAGCGGGACGCCCGCCTCGTCGGAGGCGGCGAGGTCGACCTCCGCGTCGATCCCCCAGTCGTTGTCGTCATCGGGGTCGTGGATGACCTGGCGGATCTCCCATTTGTCGGGCTGCTCGGTGATGCGCAGCATCTTCGGCCCGCGGGCGTCCGCGTCGAGGAGGATCTCGTCATGCTCGTCGTAGTAGGCGCCGAGGTCGGCATCCCACGCGTCGGCATCCATGACGATCTCGGTCGGCGGGTCGGTCGTCGCCGCGACGGCTGCGTCGAGCGCGGCGAGGCCGTCGACGTCGTCGCGCGCTGCGAGCTCGACGCGCTTGAACATCGCCTTGCGGATGGCGACCTTCATCGCGCGCGGGTTGGCCGTGAGGGGACGCTGCTTCAGCACCGTCTCCTGCTGCACCGGCGCGTCACCCGGGTGCGTCAGGGCCTCCCACTCGTCGAGCAGGCTCGAGTCGGTCTGACGGATGACCTCCCCGAGCCACTCGATGAGGTCGGCGAGTTCCTCGTTCTTCTTCGACTCGGGCACGCTCTGACGCAGGGTGCGGTACGCGTCGGTGAGGTAGCGCAGGACGACGCCCTCGCTGCGCGCGAGGTCGTAGAAGCGGATGAGATCGCCGAAGCCCCAGGCATTCTCGTACATCTCGCGCACGACGGACTTGGGTGACAGTTCGTACATGCGCACCATCGGTTGGCTCTGCGCGTACGTCTCGAACGCCGCGTCGAGCAGGTCGGAGAGCGGCTTCGGCCACGTCACGTCCTCGAGGCGCTCCATGCGCTCGTCGTACTCGATGCCGTCGGCCTTCATCTCGGCGATCGCCACGCCGCGCGCCTTGTGCTGTTGCGCCATGAGCACCGGGCGAGGGTCGTCGAGGATCGACTCGATGACACTGACGACATCGACCGCGTAATCCTGTGCGTTCGTGCGCGCCGCAGCGCGTGCGCCCTCGTTCGTCGAGGTGTCGACCTCCGGCGCGTCACCGCGGGCGGGGGCGGCGTCGTCGGGACTCAGCATGTCGAGGACGGCGAGGGCGAACGGTGCGAGCGGCTGGTTGAGCGCGAAGTTGTCCTGCAGGTCGACCGTGAGGTCGACCTGGCGCCCGTCGGCCTGCGGTTCGTCGAGTCGCCGGACGACGCCGGCGGCCAGCATCTCGCGGTAGAGGCCGATCGCGCGGCGAGCGAGCTTCGCCTGCCCCTTGCGATCCTCGTGGTTGTCGCGCACGAGATCGCGCACGGCGACGAACGGGTCGCCGTCGCGGGCGATGAGGTTGAGCAGCATCGAGTGCGTGATGCGCATGCGACTGACGAGCGCTTCGGGCTCGCTCGCGACGATGCGCTCGAAGCTCTCCTCACTCCAGTTGATGAAACCCTCCGGCGGCTTCTTGCGCTGCACCTTCTTGAGCTTCTTCGGGTCGTCACCGGCCTTCGCGATGTTGCGTGTGTTCTCGATGACGTGCTCGGGCGCCTGGACGACCACGGTGCCGCTCGTGTCGAACCCCGCACGGCCGGCCCGCCCGGCGATCTGGTGGAACTCGCGCGACTTGAGCATGCGCTGGCGGGTGCCGTCGAACTTCGTCAGGCCGGAGAGCACGACGGTGCGGATCGGCACGTTGATGCCGACGCCGAGCGTGTCGGTGCCGCAGATCACCTTCAGCAGACCGGCCTGCGCGAGCGTCTCGACGAGACGGCGGTACTTCGGCAACATGCCGGCGTGGTGCACACCGATGCCGTGACGGATGAGTCGTGAGAGCGTCTTGCCGAAGCCGGTGGAGAAGCGGAAGTCGCCGATCATCTCGGCGATCCTGTCGCGATCCTCACGGGAGGCGACCTTGAGCGACATGAGCGCCTGCGCGTTCTCCAGCGCCTGGGCCTGCGTGAAGAACACGACGTAGACGGGCGCCTGACGCGTCTCGAGCAGCTCCTCGATCGTCTCGTTGAGTGGTGTCGTCGACCAGTGATAGCTGAGCGGCACGGGACGCTCGGCCCCCGCGACGGTGACGGAGGCGCGTCCGGTGCGACGCGTCATGTCCTCCTCGAAACGGCGCACGTCACCGAGCGTCGCGGACATGAGCAGGAACTGCGCCTGCGGCAGTTCGAGCAGCGGCACCTGCCACGCCCAGCCGCGATCGCCCTCGGAGTAGAAGTGGAACTCGTCCATGATGACGAGGCCGACGTCGGCGTCCTTGCCCTCGCGCAAGGCGATGTTGGCGAGGATCTCCGCGGTGCAGCAGATGATGGGCGCGTCGGCGTTGACCGAGGCATCGCCCGTCAGCATGCCGACGTGCTCGGCACCGAAGATCTCGCACAGCGCGAAGAACTTCTCGCTCACGAGAGCCTTGATCGGCGCTGTGTAGAAGCTCACCCGGTCGCCTGCGAGCGCCGCGAAGTGCGCCGCCGTCGCGACCATCGACTTACCCGAGCCCGTGGGCGTCGCGAGGATGACGTTCTTGCCGTCGAGCACCTCGATGATGGCCTCTTCCTGGTGCGGATAGAGGCTGAGGCCACGATCGCCCGCCCAGGCGGTGAACTCCTCGTAGATGCGGTCGGCGTCAAACGTCTTCGGCAACCGCTGCGTCAGCGTCTTGACGCGCGGGTTCGCCTCCCGCGCAGCGGCATCCGCGGACGCGGCGAAGTCGCCCGCGACGTCCTGCGCGCCGGGATGGACGGTCTCGACGGCGCCGGCCGCGGCGTCGTCGGGCGATTCGTTCGTCATGTCAGCCTTGCTGCTCGGTGTGGTCGACGGGGCATCCCGCTGCGCGAAGTCGTCGTGCGGGATCGCGGACGAGGTCGAGGGCGCGGCTCACCAGATGTGGCGCTGGCCCGGCAACAGCCGCAGGTCGCCGTACTCGAAGGTGCGCTTGCGCGATTTGCCCTTGCCCTTGACGGGCGCGAGCACCATGAGCTGCACACCCTCGGCGTGCTCGAGGTCGACGCGCACCGCGTCACCGAACTCGGGCACGACGACGTACAGGACGATGGCCGTCGCGCGCTGCGCGACCGTGCGGTTCTCGTTCTCGGCGCGCACCGCGAGGACGCGGCGCAGCTCGGCCAGCACCGCTTCGGGCTCGGGCTGCTCGCCCAGCGCGGCGGGGTCGGCGAAGACGATGTCGACGTCCGGCGCGACGGCCTGGTTGCTCGCGGCCGTCGGCTCACCAGCGGAGTCGATCGTCGGTTCGCCGTCGACCGACATCGCGAAAGGGTAGAACTCGCCGTTCTTCTCGAGGTGCTCCATCGCCGCGCCGAGCGCTGCGGAGAGCAGTTCGTCGAGGTCGGCCTGGGCCTGCGGTGACGCGACGTCGCGCCACGTGCCGTTCGAGCGGTCGTCGGATGCTGCGGGGGTGTCGTTCACCATCGGGGCGCCTCCTCGGCGTCGGTGTGGTCGGGTTCTCCTCGTCGAGAACAACCCAACCACATCACGCCGACAACCCCGGAATTCCGCCGAATCCGAGCCCCTGAGGCTCAGGCGGCCGACCACCCGCCGTCCGAGGTGAGCACCGCGCCGTTGATGTTGGTCGAGTCGTCGCTCAACAGGAAGGTGATCGAGGCGGCCAGCTGCGCCGCGTCCGCGATGCCCGGCATGATGACACGCGCCGGCGCGAGACGCGGCTCGCCGAATTCCGACATCGTGCCCTGCATCGGAATGCCGGTCGCGACACCACCCGGTGCGAGTGCGTCGATCGGGCCATCCGCGGCGCCCACCTGCTGCGCGGCGCCGGGTGCCGTGAGGTCGAGGGCGAGCGGGACGAAGCGCTCCTGCCCCATCGCGTCGCGGGCCGCCGTCAGCTTGGCGCCGTCGATGTCGACCGCGATGACGCGCCCACCCTCCGCGACGACCCGCTGCGCACAGGCCAGACCGATGCCGCCGCGGCACCGGTGATGACGACGCTCTGCCCGTCGAAGCGGCCCGGCGTGATGCGTTCGACCCACAACCCGGACGCCTCCGGCAGCTCCCCACCGTTCGCGGAGCGCACGAGATCAGTCGACGACTGGCTGCGGCATCTGCCCCGCGCTCAATGCGACGAGCTGCTGCAGCGGCATCGTCAGGGCCGGCCCGAGCGCTTTCTCGTCGGTGCCGGACGCGGCCAGCATCTCGCGGATCGCCGGTCCGCCCGTCGGGTGCTCAAGCCATTCACCGATCGTGCGGGCGGCGGTGATCGGGGTGTTCGTCATCGTCTTCTCCAGATCTGAGGCGCCCACGGCGCCCGAGGGTTCGGTGTCGATCGAACAGGAGGGCTACTCATCGCCCCCTTCGATCGTGTCACCTCGACGAGGCGCGTGGATGAGGTCGGGGCAGACGTTCATGTGTTCGTCGATTTGTCAGGGCTGCCCGTCGTCTGGGGGCTGCGACCATCTGTCGACGGGTGTGCGACGTTGCAGCGACGCGTCGTCGTCAGGCCCTCGGATCGTCGATCCGGGACGCGTCCGAGCGTGGCAGCGGAGACGGGCGCCGCCAGCCTGTCAGACTGGAGCGGCCCGCCACCCCGGCCTTGCGGCGGGGATGCCTACATCGACAGGGTTCTACGCCCCCCCTGATCGTTCGGCAGCGTGTGAGGCAGCAGCGGGCAAGCAGCCGGGTTCGGCCGAGAGTCGGACGTCAAGACGCGCAAGACGAGAGCGAACGAGAAGATCATGACCCCACGACGCGCCGCGTCATCGTCCGCGCCCATCCGTCTGACGCGGCGTGGGCGCATCGTCGTGACGTGCCTCGTCGTCGCGCTTTGCGCGGGATTGCTGCTGCTCATGACGTCGACACGCTCGGACCCGCAGTCCGTCCCGTCGTTCGACGCGCCCCTCGGCGCGCTGGACGAGTCGAAGGTGCCGAACGGCTGGGGGCCGCTCGTCGCGGCGGCGTCACGCGAATCGGGCGTGCCCGGCGCTGTGCTCGCTGCGCAGCTCGAGGTCGAGTCGAAGTGGAACCCGAAGGCCGTCTCGCACGCGAACGCCAAGGGGCTCGCCCAGTTCACGCCCGATGCGTGGGCCAGCCACGGCAAGGGCGACCCGTTCGACCCCGCCGACGCCATCGCCGCACAGGGGCGTTTGATGCGTGAGCTGAAGCAGCGGGCCGAACGTTCAGGCATCGCCGACAACCCCATGCGCCTCGCGCTCGCCGGCTACAACGCAGGCTTCGGCAACGTGACGAAGTACCAGGGCGTCCCGCCGTTCGCGGAGACGGAACACTACGTCGACGCCATCGCCCACGCGATGGGCAAGTACGCCAACCCCCTGCCGCCGACGAGTGGTGCGTCGATGGGCGGGGCCGCGAGGAGTGGAGCGACGCGACCTGCGTCATGACCCGCGTGTCTGCTGGACCGAATGTGGACGAAAATCGCAGATGTAGACGGCGATCGCAGTAGGGGCGGGCCCGTCGGGACCTGGCACAACGGCGATTTTCGTCCACATTCGTCGCGCCGACGAGTGGTGGGCCCTGTGGGGCTCGAACCCACAACCTACGGATTAAAAGTCCGCAGCTCTGCCAATTGAGCTAAAGGCCCTTGCTGCTCGGCTCCTGGCACCCAGATCCTTGCACCGGGCTCGATGCGCCAGAGGAGCATCGTGACGAGTCGTCCGACTCACGATCGTCGACTCTCTCACGGCCACCGTGCAGCGCGAAACAGCCTAGCCCCGCCCGACGCGTCACGACGAACCGGGCGGGGCGAGCCTTGCGAGCGGGTGCCGACGAACGGGGCGAGCGGCGGCTCAGCTGTAGGCCGGGCGGTCGCCGTCCTCGGGCTCGACGTGCGTGCGCCGCTCCTCGTCGGTGCTGGTCACCGCACCCGGCAGCGCGTGCTCGGCGATGATGCGACCGGAGTCATCGCTGATGACGACAGTGCTGTGCTCCGCCATCGTCAGGTTCTCGGCGAGCTGGTCACGCGTGAGCTTCGGCATGTTCATGCCCAGACGCTCGAAGCCTGCGTCGAGCAGCTCCATCGCGCCGTCACGATCGCCCGGCCGCACTCGCCCGGCGACGTCGCCGAGCATGTCCGCGAACCGGCCGAGCGAACCCTCGCCGTACTCCTCGGTGAACTTCTCGTTCACCACGTAGTTCCACGTCCCCATGACGCACCACCTTTCCTCACTGCCACGCTACTGCGTTGTTGCACTATGGAACACCCCAGGGGCCACCCGAGGTCACACTGGGCATCCCCCGGGTCGCCATCGATCGCCGCGTCGTCCCGGGGCCGCGCTGGAGCTCGGGGTGTCATCGGTCTCCGACGACGCCCCGAGCTCACGCCGCGCGCGCCCGGATCGCCGTCGATCACCCACGGCGCCCGAATGGCTGCCTCAGCCCAGCGATGCCGCCGCCGTCAGCGGCACGCCCGTCCTCGACTCGAGCTCGGCGAACGTCACGTCCGGTGCGAGCTCGGTGACGACGAGACCGTCGGGCATCACGTCGATGACGGCGAAGTCGGTGATGATGCGCTCGACGACACCGAGCCCCGTGATCGGCAGGGTGCACGCGGGCAGGATCTTGGGCGATCCGTCCTTCGCGCAGTGCTCCATGAGGACGATGACCTTCTTCGCGCCGTGCACGAGATCCATCGCGCCACCCATGCCCTTGACCATCTTGCCCGGGATCATCCAGTTCGCGATGTCACCGTCCGCCGACACCTGCATGGCACCGAGGATGGCCGCATCGACCTTGCCGCCCCGGATCATGCCGAAAGACATCGCCGAGTCGAACGTCGAGGCCCCGCGCCGCAGCGTCACCGTCTCCTTGCCCGCATTGATGAGGTCGGGATCGACGGCGCCCTCGCTCGGATACGCGCCCACCCCCAGCAGCCCGTTCTCCGACTGCAGGACGAGTTCGACGTCGTCCGCCACGTAGTTCGGCACGAGCGTCGGCAACCCGATGCCCAGGTTGACGTAATCGCCGTCCTGCAGCTCCGCCGCAGCACGCGCCGCCATCTGCTCTCGCGTCCAGGCCATGTCAGTCACCCTCCGTCTCGCGGGTCGTGCGCTTCTCGCACTCTCGGTCGAACGCA
>NZ_LSJT01000011.1:0-19591 GCF_001556795.1 Dermacoccus sp. CCH2-D9 | reverse complement strand
CATCCTCGCTTCGCTGCGGTGCACCCCGCCCCTTCGAGCTTCGTCAGCCCGCGATGCGGATCATCCGCTTGTTGCAGAACTCGTCGAACCCGTACGTGCCGAGCTCGCGCCCGAAACCGGAACGCTTGACGCCACCGAACGGCAGCTCCGACGAAGAACCGGGGGCCTCGTTGATCGACACCATGCCCGACTCGAGCCGATCGGCCACGCGCAGCGCGGCGTCGACGTCAGACGAGTGCACCGACGCGCCGAGACCGAACAGCGTGTCGTTCGCGATGCGCACGGCCTCGTCCTCGTCGGCCGCCTTGTACATGACGGCGACGGGGCCGAAGATCTCCTCGCTCCACGCGCGCATCTGCGGCGTGACGCCGGCGAGCACCGTCGGCGTGACGTACGCGCCCGGACCGTCAGGACGCTTGCCACCGACGACCACCTCGGCGCCCGCGTCGACGGCGTCGTCGATCTGCGCCTGGATACCCTTCGCGGCGGCCTCCGTGACGAGCGGGCCGATGTTCGTCGACTCGTCGTGCGGGTCGCCCATCTTCAACCCGGCGACGGCCTCGGCGAACTTCGGCACGAACTTGTCGTACGTCTCGTCGCCGATGAGGATGAACCGCTTCGCCGCGTTGCACGCCTGACCCGAGTTCTCGAAGCGGCCGAGGATGCCGTCCTCGACAGCCTTGTCGATGTCGGCGTCCGGCAGCACGACGAACGGGTCGCTGCCGCCGAGCTCGAGCACGGCCTTCTTCAGGTTGCGCCCTGCACGCTCACCGACGGCCGAACCGGCGCGCTCCGAACCCGTCAGCGACACGCCCTGCACGCGCGGGTCGTCGATGAGCATCGCGATCTGCTCATTCGTCGCGTAGAGGTTCTGATAGACATCCTTCGGCACCCCGGCGGCGTGGTAGATCTCCTCGATCACCTTCGCCGAACGCGGGCACTGCGGCGCGTGCTTGAGCAGGATGACGTTGCCGAGCAGCAGGTTCGGCGCCGCGAAACGCGCGACCTGGTAATACGGGTAGTTCCACGGCATGACGCCGACGATGACGCCGACGGGCTCCTTGCGCATGTACGCGCGCCCGTCACGCTCGCCCAGGTCGAGCTCCTCGTCGGCAAGCACCTCCGGCGCGTGCCTCGCGTTGTACGCGTGGATGTCGCCCGAGAGCCACACCTCACCCGTCGCGTCGCCGTGGGGCTTGCCCATCTCGTCACCGATGATGCGCGCCAGTTCCTCCTGACGCGAGTCGTACTCGGCCGCGACGCGCTCGATGATCGCGATCTTCTCCTCGAGCGGCACCTTGCGCCAGCGCTCGCGGGCGGCGTAGGCGCGCTCGAGGGCGGCCATTACCTCATCGTCGGTCGCGGTGGGGAAGGTCTCCTCGACCTCACCCGTCGCCGGGTTCGTCACCGTGTAGATGGCTTCACTCATCACATGTCCCTTCGTCGCAGGCGCTCAGAGCGCCATGCCCACGTACTTGGTCTCGAGGTACTCGTCGATGCCCTGGAAGCCGCCCTCGCGGCCGAACCCGGAGGCCTTGACCCCGCCGAACGGCGCGGCCGGGTTCGAGATGACGCCGACGTTGACGCCGACCATGCCGTACTCGAGCTTCTCGGCGACCCGCAGCGCCCGCGAGTAGTCCTTCGAGAAGAAGTACGCGGCGAGGCCGTACTCCGTCGAGTTCGCGCGGGCGATGACGTCGTCCTCGTCGGTGAACGTCTGGATCGCGGCGACCGGGCCGAAGATCTCCTCGCGCACGATGTCGTCGTCACCGGGCACGTTCGTCAGGACGGTGGGGGCGACGAAGTTGCCCTCGCTCGGCACCTGCTCGTCGCCGCACACCTTCGTGGCGCCCGCGGCGACGGCACCGTCGATGAGTCGCTGGACGTTCTTCACGGCCTTGCCGGTGATGAGCGGGCCGACGGTGACGCCCTCGTCCATGCCGTTGCCGACCGTCATCGCCTTCATCTTCGCGGCGAACTTCTCGCCGAACTCCGCGGCGACCGACTCGTGCACATACAGACGGTTCGCGGCCGTGCAGGCCTCACCGATGTTGCGCATCTTCGCCGCCATCGCGCCCTCGACGGCCGCGTCGACGTCAGCGTCCTCGAAGACCATGAAGGGCGCGTTGCCACCGAGCTCCATCGACACGCGCAGCAACTGCTCGGCCGACTGCTCGACGAGCTTGCGGCCGACAGCCGTCGAGCCGGTGAACGTCAGCTTGCGAGCTCGCGGGTCGCGAATGAGCGGCTCCATGACGCCGCCCGAATCGCTCGTCGTGACGACGTTGACGACACCCTTCGGGACGCCGACCTCCTCGAGGAGCGCGACGAGGGCGAGCATCGTCAGCGGCGTCTCGGCGGCGGGCTTGATGACCATCGTGCAACCGGCCGCGAGCGCCGGACCGATCTTGCGCGTGCCCATGGCGAGCGGGAAGTTCCACGGCGTGATCATGAGGCACGGGCCGACGGGCTGCTTCATCGTCAGCAGTCGCGATCCGCCCGCGGGGGCGGGCAGGTACGTGCCGTTGATGCGCACGGCCTCCTCCGCGAACCAGCGGAAGTACTCGGCGCCATAGGCGACCTCTCCCTTGGCCTCGGCGAAGGGCTTGCCCATCTCGAGGGTCATGAGCGCCGCGAAGTCGTCGGTGCGCTCGATGAGCAGCTCGAACGCCTTGCGCAGCAGTTCGGAACGCTCACGCGGTGTGGTGGCCGCCCAGCTCGCCTGCGCGGCGTGCGCGGCGGCGAGGGCTGCGTCGCCGTCAGCGGGGGAGGCGTCGGCGACGCGCGCGAGGACCTCGCCGGTCGCGGGGTTCGTCACCTCGAGCGTCTTGCCGCCCTCCGCGTCGCGCCATGCGCCGTCGACGAACAGCTGCTTCGGCACGTCGTTGATCAGAGCCTTCGTGTCCATGTGTCTTTCCTATCCCAGATTCGTGGTGTACCGGCGAGTACGGCGGGTGCAGCTGTGGAAGCGGCTGTGCCGGATCGCCCGGGGCGGGGCGATCCGACACAGCCTGTGGATGGTCGTGCTCGCTCAGGCGCTCAGGCAGTCGCGGAGTCGAACGCTTCGGCGATGATGTCGAGGCCTTCGCGCAGCAGGCCGTCACCGATGACGAGCGGCGGCAGGAAGCGCAGGACGTTGCCGTACGTGCCGGCCGTCAGCGTGACGACGCCCTGAGCGTTCGCGGCGGCCGCGATCTTCTTCGTCAGGTCGGCGTCGGGCTCCTTCGTGCCGGCCTTGACGATCTCGACGGCCATCATGCCGCCGCGTCCGCGGATGTCGCCGACGACGTCGTGCGTGTCGGCGATCTGGCCGAGGCGCTCGCGGAAGATCGCCTCGATCTCCTTGGCGCGCGCGGGCAGGTTCTCCGACTCCATCGTCTCGATCGCGCCGAGGGCGCCCGCGCAGGCGACGGGGTTGCCGCCGTAGGTGCCGCCGAGGCCGCCTGCGTGGACGGCGTCCATGATCTCGGCGCGGCCCGTCACGGCCGCGAGCGGCAGGCCGCCCGCGATGCCCTTGGCGGTCGTGATGAGGTCGGGCACGACGCCTTCGGCGTCGCACGCGAACCAGTCGCCGGTGCGGCAGAAACCGCTCTGCACCTCGTCGGCGATGAAGACGATGCCGTTCTCGCGGCACCAGTCGGCGACCTTCTTCAACCAGCCGGCGGGCGGCACGATGAACCCGCCCTCACCCTGGATGGGCTCGATGATGACGGCCGCGACGTTCTGCTCGCCGATCTGCGCGTGCACAGCGCTCGTGAACGCCTCGAAGGCGTCGTCAGTGATCGTGTCGGCGTTGCCGACCCAGCGGTACGGGTACGCCATCGGCATGCGGTAGACGTCGCCCGCGAACGGCCCGAAGCCCTGCTTGTACGGCATGTTCTTCGCCGTGAGCGCCATCGTCAGGTTCGTGCGGCCGTGGTAGGCGTGGTCGAACGCGACGACGGCCTGACGGCCCGTGTGGACGCGCGCGATCTTGACGGCGTTCTCGACGGCCTCGGCGCCCGAGTTGAACAGCGCCGAACGCTTCTCGTGGTCACCGGGCGTCAGCTCGTTGAGCTTCTCGCAGACGGCCGTGTACTCCTCGTACGGCGTCACCATGAAGCAGGTGTGCGTGAAGTCGTCGAGCTGGTTCTTGGCCTTCTCGACGACCTTCGGCGCCGAGTTGCCGACGCTCGTCACGGCGATGCCGGAGCCGAAGTCGATGAGCTGGTTGCCGTCGACGTCGACGAGGATGCCGCCGCCCGCACGCTCGACGTAGACAGGCAGGCCGATGCCGACGCCCGCGGAGACCGCGCCCTTCGTCCGCTGGTGCAGTTCCTGGCTCTTCGGGCCGGGGATGGCGGTGACGAGCTTGCGCTCCTGAGGGACGGACGTCATGGCCGTGTCCTTTCGTCGTACGGGATCGAACCGAGGTGCGAGTGACCAGGGTCGATCAGTGTTCTCCCTCACTCTGAGGCTTGGCGCCTATGCTGTCCAATATCAATTTTCGATGATTGGTATGCATGTTGGGAATAGGCCGCTGATGGGCTCTGGCCGGCCGCCGAGGGCGGTGAAAGTGACCGTAGATCGCCGATGTGGACGTAGATCGCAGAAGGGGACGGTATGGAGTTGAGGGCGGTCGAGTGCTTCGTCGCCGTTGCCGACGCCGGGACGGTGACGGCCGGCGCGGCGCGACTCGGCGTGGGGCAACCCGCCGTCACGCGTCAGATCCAGCAGTTGGAGCGGCAGCTGCGCATCCGCCTGTTCGATCGTGAGGACGGGCGGCTGCGCCTCACCTCCGCCGGCATCGACGTGCTGCCCGTCGCGCGTCGACTGCTGCGCCAGGCCGACGCCGTGAGTGACGCGGCCCGCGGCGTCGCAGCCGGCCGTCTGCAGCGGGTTCGTCTCGTCAGCCCCGGCACGACCCGCGACGACGTCCTCGCCCCCTGGCTCGCGACGTGGTCCGCCGACGCGCCGCTGCCGAGCATCGCCGAAGCGTCCGTCGACGACGTCTACGACACGTTGCGTCGCGGAGCCGACCTCGCCGTGGCGCCGCTCGCACCACCCCCGGCGTTGGGCAGCCGCGTCGTCGCGCGCCTGCCGCTGTGGGCGTGCGTCGCGCCGACCCATCCGTGGGCGCAGCGCGATGCCGTCGACCTCGACGAGCTCGCGGGTGCTGACCTGCTTCTGCTCGAACGCAGCCTCTCGGCGCGCCGCGTGCTCGACGCAGCCCTCGACGCAGAGCAGCTCGGCGTCGAACCCCGCGCGGAGTTCGCCTCACCCGTCGTCGCCCAGGCCGTCGCGGCCAGCGGGCGCGGCGTCTGCGTCCTCACCGACGACCCCCGCTTCGGCCTCGTGCCCCTCACGATCCGCGACGCTGACGGCGACGCTCTCGGCATCCGCCTCCACGCCGCGTGGGATCGTCGCCATCACGCCGCTGACGCGCTCGAACGGCTCGCGCAGGATCTGTCGCGGTTCACGCGACGGAGGTATGCCTGACGAGTCGTGTCGTGGTCAGGCCTTCGAGGCCTTCTGCACGAGGCTGATGTAGACGGGCATCGCTGCGAGGGTGGGGTGGACGCCGTCGATGAAGTACTCGGGGTGGTCCTTGGAGGCGCCGTACCAGTCGACGAGGTGCACCCACGGCCGGCCCTTCGCCGCCTCGCGGATCGCATGCAGCGCCTGCTTCTGGGTGCCCAGCGTGGTCTTCGGCAGCACGAGCACGACGCGTTCGTCCTTCAACGCGTCGAGGGTCTTGGCGAGCATCTCCTGCGGTACGACACCGTTGTCGCCGGTGTGGATCAGGACGACGTCGCTCCTGATCGTCCCCGCCTTCGCAGCCGCCATGACCTGCTCGAGCACCGCGTTCGCCTGCTGGCTCTTCGCGGCGTGGTTGTCGACCGTGCGGTAGGCGCGCGGGAGCTGGTTGAGCGCGACGGACGCGGGGACGGAGTCGCCCCAGACGCTGATGCTCATCTGCTTCGTGGCGCGGGTGTCGAGCCCGGCCACGGGGGTGTTGCTCGACGACGACGGGCTCGCCGAGGTCGACGGCGCCCCGGGGTGCCCCGGCGTCGGCGGGGCGGACGGCGCCGGGGTGGGCGTGGCGTCGATCCCGGGCGCGGGTGCCGTCGTCTCGGTCGACCCCTGACGGTGCGCGACGATCTGTGTCGCCGTGACGATGAGCGCTGCCGCGAGTGCGAGACTCGCGACCATGGCGCCGACATGGCGGTCGACGACAGCGCCCCGCGCGCGACGCAGGCAGGCGCGCACCCCGGCGCGGCGCACGGGCATCTCGACGTAGCGGTAGCTCAGTTCGGCGAGCACGAACGTCGCGATGCTCAACCCGATCGCGGGCAGCAGCCACGACGACTCCATCGCGTCGGTGACGAACGGCAGCGTCACGAGCGGCCAGTGCCACAGGTACAGCCCGTACGAGCGGTCGCCGACGTAGCGCAGCGGGCGCCACGACAACGCGCGGGTGAGCGGGCCGTCATGGACGACGACCCACACGAGCGCCGCCACGACGAGTGAGAAGGCGAGGAAACCGCCCCAGCGGTAGAAACCCATCGAGAGGAAGTCGAGCTGCGTCATCACGACGATGACGGCGACGAGCGCGGCGACGCCGGCGGCCGTCATGCGGGTCGTCGCCGGGGCGAATGTGAGGCGCGAGCGGAACCCCCGCCCGTCGAGCAGCAGTGCGAGGGCGGCGCCGACGAGCAGGCCCATGACGTGTGTGTCCGTGCCGAAGTAGACGCGCGTGGGGTCGTCGGCCCAGCGGCCGCTCGAGGCGAAGGCGCCGACACTCATCGCGATGCTCGAGGTGAGCGCCCCGCCGATGGTCACGGCGAGCAGGACGTGACGCCGCGTTCGTGTGGCGCGAACGGCGAGGAGCACCCCCGCCACCACGAGCGGCCACAGCAGGTAGAACTGCTCCTCGATCGCGAGCGACCACAGGTGTTCGAGGAACCACCACGAACCGAAGTCGCCGTACTGCCGCCCGCCGTACACGTACCACCAGTTCGACGTGTACGTCAGCGCCGCCGCCGCATCGCGCAGTTGCTGCGCGAGGCCGGACGGATGGAAACACGCCGTGACGAGCGTCGTCACGGCGAGCAGGAGCAGTGCGGCGGGCGCGAGGCGTCGCACGCGAGCGGCCCAGAACGCCTTCAGATCGATGCTGCGCAGCGGCCAGCGCGACCACAACTGGCTCGTGATGAGGTAGCCCGACAGCACGAAGAAGATGTCGACGCCCAGGAAACCGCCGCTGAACCCGGGCACCCGGAAATGGAACGCCATGACGGCCAGCACCGCCAGTGCGCGCACGCCGTCGAGGGCAGGCAGCCGGCCGCGCCGCGGAGTCGCGACGGTCGCTCGCGCGGCGTCGGAGGCTGGTTGCACGGCGTCGGAGGACGACGGGGCGCTCGTGTCGGCCGGCGTTGTGGGGCCTGTCGTGGCGTCAGTGCGAGCGGCGTCCGAGGACGGGGCGCTCGTGTCGGTCGACGTGGTGGGGTCTGCCGTGGCGTCCATCGCGTCGGCGTCCACTGACGTCGCGTTGCTCGCCGCGGATTCGCGAGCAGGCGGGGCCGGCCGTTCCACGTGGTGAGGTGCCTGACGCGGGGGTGGCGCGAGCATGTCCGTGGGGCGTCTCCGAGGCCGAGAGCTCGCCTCGCGGGCCGCTCGGTTCGTGCGGTCGACCGACTGCCCGACGGTCGTGCGGGAGGCCGCCGCTGTCGCCGGCGTCTCGACGACGTCCCTCGATGGCTCGACGCGCAACGTGTCCGCGTCGTTCTTGACGCGCGCGCTCGGGGACGCTTCCCGAGATGCGGGAGAGGACGTTGCGGGAGCGTTCGCTGATCGCGGCGGGGACGTCAGCGGGTCGGCGCTGAACAGCCAGCCGGGCAGGTCATCGCTCGATGAGGGCACGCCGCCACGACCTGCGTTCCGGTCGCGACTGCCTGCCGCGCTCCCGCTCCGGCCTGCAGTCTCGGCGCCGTCGCGACGAGCCGTGCCGCGACCGCGAGGCGTGCGTGAGCCGTCGTGGTCCGTGCCCACGATTGTTCCCCCTGGCGTTCGTTCCTCCCTGACCCTTGATGGTATCACCTGGCCACCCTGATGGACGTGGCGACGCGGCCACGATGACGTAGCTCACGAACGGGCCGCTCGGGCGTCGGTGACGACGGTGCCGCGACGATTAGCGCCGACGCGCCGCGGCATGTAAGGTTTGTTGTCGCTGCCGATCGCATCGGTGGCGCATGACGAGAGTCGCGGGGTGTGGCGCAGCTTGGTAGCGCGCGTCGTTCGGGACGACGAGGTCGCAGGTTCAAATCCTGTCACCCCGACCAGCGTCAGCAAGGCCCTCATCGGTTCGCCGATGGGGGCCTTCGCCGTACCCGTCCGAATGCGGGCCCAGCCGTGTGCGTCGTGGCCGCAGTGCGCAGTTGCCCGATCCCGAGGAGACGCGAGCGCGTTCGAAACCGCCGCCAAGGCGAGTTCACCGCCCTCCCAGCCGACGCGCGCACAATGCCCGCTGTGAACGAACTTCATGCCTCGTCATGGCTGACCGACTGGCGACCGGGCTCATGGGGCACCCTCTTCGTCGCAGTCGTGGCGATCGGCTACGGCGCCGCCTGGATCCGCGCACGCCGTCGCGGACGAGCTGACGTCTCGTGGCTCGCGTGGTTCTTGACGTTCGGAGCCGGCGCCCTCGCCTACACGCTGTGCGGGCCTGTCGAGGTGTGGTCGACGCGCCTCATGTGGGTGTTCGCGCTGCAGGTCGCGCTGCTCGTCGCCGTCATCCCGACCGGCTTCGCGCTCGCGCGCCCCGTCGACGTCATCGAGGGCGCGACGGGGTCGACGGCGCTGCGCCGAGTGCTCGGCGGGCGCCTCGGACGGGCGCTCATGTACCCGTTCGTCAGCTCGATCCTCGCGATGGTGAGCGTCATCGTCGTCTTCTTCACGCCCTACGGGCAGGCCGCGCTCGACTCCACGCCGATGCGCATCGTGCTCACCGTGCACCTTTTCGTCGTCGGCGTCATCGTCGTGCTGCCCCTGCTCGCCGGCGATCTGCTGCCCGCGTGGGCCGGGCCCGGCGTGCGCGTCCTGCTCGCCTGCGTCGACGGCCTGTTCGACGCGATCCCCGGCATCCTCGTCATGACGCACCACGATCTGCTCATGCCGCACTTCCCCGGCTTCGCGGCGTCCGCCGCCACCTACAGGGGCGACATGTCCACCTCGCTCGATCAGAAGTTCGCCGGGGGAGCGCTGCTCGCCGTCGCCGAGAGTGTCGGGCTGCCCCTGCTCGCAGCCGTCTTCATCGAATGGATGCGGGCCGATCGCGCGAGCGCCCTCCGCGCCGACGCCGAACTCGACGCCCAGTACGGCGACGGCCCCGGCAGGACGACGCCGTGGTGGATCACCGCGGCACCCACCACGTCCGAGGGCAGCGCCGACGCGTCACCCACCGCCTCCGAGGGCCTTGCCGACGTCCCGCCCGATCGGACGTCAACACCCTCGACGTGACGCACACCACGATTCGGAGCGTTTTCCCAGCGGGGCTCACGGGCATTTCCCCGGATGACTCCTCCCCCTTCCTCCATGGGGTTGAACGGGACGTGGCTGCCGATCGTGCTCGGCTGCGCCGCGGCACTCGTTCTCGTCGTCATCGTCCGGGGAGGCTCGTGGGGGGCGCAAGCCGTGGATGCAGGCGCTGTCGCGCCTCGGCCTGACGGCACTGTTCACCACGCTCGCGCTCGTCGGTGCCCTGTCAACAACGAGTAGGCGTTCTACACGAGTTGGGGTGACCTGCTCGGCGACTCGCCTGCGGACACGCCGCGTCACTACGGCGCGCCCACGCCGGCGCCCGCCCTGGATCAGCAGGCCCCTCCGCGAGTGCCACCCCGACGGCGCCGACGACGCCGCACGCCCTGCCCGCGCTGCCGCAGCCGGGTCAGCGCCTGCAGAAGTGCGAGATCCCGGGCCCGAAGAACGCCGACGGGCGCCCCACCGCGTCGCGCAAGGTGTACGTCCAGCTGCCGGTGGGGTACGACCAACACTCCGCGACGCGTCACCCCGTCATCGTCGCGATGCACGGATTGCCGGGCAGCCCAGAGACGTACAGCAAGCTCGACCACCTCTACACGCGTCGACAGGGCTGTCAGCGACCGCCGCATCGCCGCGCCCATCGTCGTCGTGCCGCAACTCAACCGCACCCTCGACGACGACACGGAGTGCATCGACGACCCGCACGGCCTGCAGACCGAGACGTGGCTCGCCTCCACGCTGCCGACGTGGGTGAAACACACCTTCGCCGTCGCGCCCGGGCGCGGGTCGTGGGCGACGTGGGGGTACTCCCTCGGCGGATGGTGCGCCTCGATGCTGACGATGAAGCACCCCGCGACGTTCGGCGCCGCCGTCGCCTACCAGGGCTACTTCCGTCCGCAGTTCGACGGCCACCCGCCGTTTCCCCCAACTCGCCGCAGGCGCGCAGCTACGACCTCATCGCCCTGGAGAAAGCCAACCCGGTGCCCGTGTCGCTGTGGCTGTTCGCCTCCGACGCCGACAAGGTGAGCTACCCCTCCGTCAAGGAGTTCCTCACCGTGGTGAAGCGGCCCACCGACGTCACGGCGCGCATCGCGCAGGGCGGCGGCCACCGCCTGTCGGTGTGGACGCGCAAGATCCCGCGCTCGTTCGACTGGCTCGTCGAGGTGCAGCCCGGTTTCGCACCGCGCCCCTGAACGCCGGGGCAGCGACGCAGGGGAAGAGCCTGACGTAAAGAACGCGTCAAGACGCGACAAGGCGACCTCAAGACGAGCGGTGCGCCGCCGGGGCGGTTGCACGCTCGATCCATGATCGAAATCGTCATCGCGGGCATCATCGCCCTCGCACTGCTGGGGTACCTGCTGTACGCCCTCATCCGGCCCGAGAAGTTCTGAGGGCCGCGCACATGAACGTCACTCTTCAGGCGATCTGCATGATCGCCACCATCGCGCTGCTGCTGGCGTTCGTCCACGTGCCGCTCGGCACCTGGATGTACCGCTGCTTCACGGATGAGAATGACTGGGCGCCGGAGCGCCTCATCTACCGGGCCGTCGGCGTCGACCCGCGCGTCGAGCAGGGCTGGCGCACGTACGCCGTCGCCAGCGTCATGTTCGGCGTCGCGTCCGTCGTGCTGCTGTTCGCGCTCATCATGGCGCAGGGCGTCCTGCCCTGGGGCCTGGGGCGCAGCCAGGACTGGCACACGGCCTTCAACACGGCCGTGTCGTTCACGACGAACACGAACTGGCAGAGCTACGGCGGTGAGTCGGGCGCCGGGTACACCGTCCAGATGGCCGGCCTGAACGTGCAGAACTTCGTCTCCGCCGCGACGGGCATGGCCGTCGCCGTCGCCCTGTGCCGCGCGATCGCGCGCAGCAACGCCGCGACGATCGGCAACTTCTGGGTCGACCTCGTGCGCAGCTGCACCCGCATCCTGCTGCCCATCGCGTTCGTCGGCGCGCTCGTGCTCGTCGCGGGCGGCGTCATCCAGAACCTCAGCAGCCCGCACGACGTGACGACGCTCGTCGGCGGCAGCCAGACGATCCAGGGCGGCCCCGTCGCCTCCCAGGAGGTCATCAAGCTGCTCGGCACGAACGGTGGCGGTTTCTTCAACGCGAACTCGGCGCACCCGTTCGAGAACCCGAACGCGTGGACGAACCTGTTCGAGATCCTCCTCGTGCTCGCGATCCCCTTCTCGTTGCCGTGGATGTACGGCCTCATGGTCGGCGACCGCCGTCAGGGCGCGGTGTTCACGACGGCCATGGGCGCCCTGTTCACCCTGAGCGCCGGCCTCGGCATCTGGGCCGAGTCCAGCGGTGCGCTCGGCTCGATGGAAGGCAAGGAGCAACGCTTCGGCATCGTCGGATCGGTGCTGTTCGGCACCGCGACGACGGGCACCTCGACCGGTGGCGTCAACATGATGCACGACTCGATGAGCCCCCTCGGCGGCGGCCTCATGATGCTCAACATGATGCTCGGTGAGGTCTCGCCCGGCGGCGTCGGCACCGGCCTGTACAACATCATCATCTTCGCGCTGCTCACCGTCTTCATCGCCGGCCTCATGGTCGGACGCACGCCCGAACTGCTCGGCAAGGCCATCGGCCGACGCGAGATCACGTACTCGGCGCTCGCCGTCGTCGTCATGCCCGCGCTCGTGCTGATGTTCACCGCCGCCGGTGTCGTGCTGCCGGTCGCGAAGGACGCCCTGCTCAACCACGGCCCGCACGGCCTGAGCGAGATGATGTACGCCTACACGTCGGCGTCGAACAACAACGGTTCCGCCTTCGCGGGCCTGGCGGCCGACCAGCCGTACCTCAACCTCACGCTCGCGGCGTGCATGTTCCTCGGACGCTTCCTGCCCATCGTGCTCGTGCTCGCCGTCGCCGGCGCGCTCGTCTCGCAGCAGCGGCGCCCCGCCACGGCCGGCACGATGCCGACCCGCGGGCCCGTCTTCACCAGTCTGCTCGTCGGCATCATCGTCATCGTCGCCGGGCTGACCTTCTTCCCCTCACTCGCTCTCGGCCCGATCGCGGAGGCCCTCTCGTGAACGCATCACTCGCCCTTACGGCCCTCGAATCGGCGCCGGACGCCCTGCGCAAGCTCGACCCGCGCCACCTCGTGCGCACCCCCGTCATCTTCGTCGTCTGGGTGGGCTCGGTGCTCACGACGGTGCTGTCGATCATCCACCCGTCGGTGTTCTCGATCTCCGTCACGATCTGGTTGTGGCTGACGATCCTGTTCGCCAACCTCGCCGAGGCCATCGCTGAAGGGCGCGGCAAGGCGCAGGCCGACACCCTGCGTCAGACCCGCGTCGACTCCATCGCCCGCCGCCTCATGCCGCACGGCGGCGAGGAGCGCGTGCCCGGCACCGAACTGCGCGTCGGCGACCGCGTCGTCGTCGAGGCCGGCGAGGTCATCCCCGGTGACGGCGACGTCGTCGACGGTGTCGCGACGGTCGACGAGTCGGCCATCACCGGTGAGTCGGCGCCCGTCATCCGCGAATCGGGTGGCGATCGCTGCGCCGTCACCGGCGGTACGACGGTGCTGTCGGACCGCATCGTCGTCGAGATCACGAGCAAGCCCGGTGAGACGTTCATCGACCGCATGATCGCGCTCGTCGAGGGCGCCGAACGGCAGAAGACGCCGAACGAGATCGCCCTCGGCATCCTGCTGACGACGCTGACAATCATCTTCGTCCTCGCCGTCATGGCGATCTGGCCGATGGCGAGCTACTCGGGCCACGACATGTCGCTCGTCGTCCTCGTCGCGCTGCTCGTCTGCCTCATCCCGACGACGATCGGTGCGCTGCTGTCCGCCATCGGCATCGCCGGCATGGATCGCCTCGTGCAGCACAACGTGCTCGCGATGTCGGGGCGCGCCGTCGAGGCCGCAGGTGACGTCTCGACGCTGCTGCTCGACAAGACCGGCACGATCACCTACGGCAACCGCCGCGCCGGTGACGTCGTCCCCGTCGAGGGTGTCTCGCGCGCGGATCTCGTCCGCGCCGCTTGCCTGTCGTCGCTCGCCGACGAGACGCCCGAAGGCCGGTCGATCGTCGAATACGCTGCGGCAGAAGGGTTCACGGCGACCGAGATCGCGGACGTCGTCACCGTTCCGTTCACCGCGCAGACCCGCATGTCCGGTATCGACCTGCCCGACGGCAGCGCCATCCGCAAGGGCGCCGGCTCGGCCGTCGCCGCGTGGGTGCACGAGCTGGGCGGCCACATGGCGCACGACATCGACGCTCGTGTCGAGGCGATCAGCCAGGCCGGCGGCACGCCACTCGTCGTCGCCGAGCGTGACGCCGACGGCACCGCCCGGATGCTCGGCGTCATCCACCTCAAGGACGTCGTCAAGCCCGGCATGGCCGAGCGTTTCGCGCAGATGCGCGAGATGGGCATCCGCACCGTCATGATCACGGGCGACAACCCGCTGACGGCCGCCGCGATCGCGAAGGAGGCGGGGGTCGACGACTTCCTCGCCGAGGCGACGCCCGAGGACAAGATGCGCCTCATCAAGGCCGAGCAGGAAGGCGGACGTCTCGTCGCGATGACCGGTGACGGCACGAACGACGCGCCCGCCCTCGCGCAGGCCGACGTCGGCGTGGCGATGAACACAGGCACGTCGGCGGCGAAGGAGGCCGGCAACATGGTCGACCTCGACTCCAACCCGACGAAGCTCATCGACGTCGTCGCCATCGGCAAGCAGCTGCTCATCACCCGCGGAGCGCTGACGACGTTCTCGATCGCCAACGACGTCGCGAAGTACTTCGCGATCATCCCCGCGATGTTCGTCGTCATCTTCCCGGGCCTGAGCAAGCTCAACATGATGCATCTGCACAGCCCCGAGTCGGCGATGCTGTCGGCGGTCATCTTCAACGCCCTCGTCATCGTCGCGCTCATCCCGCTCTCGCTCAAGGGCGTGGCGTACCGCTCGCTCGGTGCCGCCGCGATGCTGCGCCGCAACCTGCTCGTCTACGGCGTCGGCGGCGTCATCGCGCCCTTCGTGGGCATCAAGCTCATCGACCTCGTCCTGTCCGTCACCCCGGGAGTGAAGTGACATGTTCGTTCTTCGTCAGGGTTGGGCCGCGCTTCGTGCGCTCCTCGTCCTCACCGTCGTCCTCGGCATCGCCTACCCGTTGCTCGTCACGGGCGTGGCGCGGGCGATGCCGGCCCGGGCGGACGGCTCGATCGTCCGCGCCGAGGGTCGCGAGGTGGGTTCCAGTCTCATCGGCCAACCCACGAGCGACGCGAAGTGGTTCGCGGCGCGCCCGTCCGCCGTCGACGCCCCCGGCGCCGAGAGCGGCGGCTCGAACCTCGGCCAGAACGCCGACGAGCAGAAGAAGGCGATCACCGAGCGTCGTGCGGCGCTGACGAAGGCCAACCCGAACGCGACGGGCCCGATCCCGGACGACGCCCTCACCGCGAGCGGCAGCGGCGTCGACCCGGACATCAGCGTCGCCTATGCCCGCTGGCAGGCACCGCGGATCGCCGCGGCCCGCGGGATGAGCGTCGCCGACGTCGAGAAGGTCATCGACGCCCACATCGAGAAGCCGGCCCTGGGCTACCTCGGCGCCGAACGGGTCAACGTGCTCGACCTCAACATCGCACTCGCGCAACGCGCTGCTCGCTGAGCGGGCGGAAACCGCGACGGCAGAAGAAGATGGACGCATGACACGAGGCACGTTGCGCATCTACCTCGGTGCGGCCCCCGGCGTCGGCAAGACCATGGCGATGCTCGCCGAGGGCCGACGCCGGGCCGGGCGGGGAACGGACGTCGTCGTCGGTTTCTGCGAGACCCACGGGCGCACGGCGACGGCCGTCGCGCTCGAGGGCCTCGAGGTCATGCCGCGACTGCGGCGCGAGTACCGGGGCGCGACGCTCGAGGAGATGGACCTCGACGCCGTGCTCCGGCGCGCGCCGCAGGTCGCGCTCGTCGACGAACTCGCGCACACCAACGTGCCGGGCGGCCGCCACGAGAAGCGGTGGCAGGACGTCGAGGACCTGCTCGCGGCGGGCATCGACGTCGTCTCCACCGTCAACATCCAGCACCTCGAATCGCTCAACGACGCGGCGTTCGCCATCACCGGCGTGCTGCAGCGCGAGACGGTGCCGGATGTCGTCGTCCGGCGCGCCGAGCAGGTCGAACTCATCGACATGGCGCCCGAGGCACTGCGTCGGCGGATGGCGCACGGCAACGTCTACAAGCCGGAGAAGGTCGACGCGGCGCTCGCCAACTACTTCCGCCAGGGCAACCTGACGGCCCTGCGCGAGCTCGCGCTGCTGTGGCTCGCCGACCGCGTCGAGGAGAGCCTGACGGCCTACCGCAGCGACCATGACATCGTCGGTACGTGGCCGACACGTCACCGTGTCGTCGTCGCCCTCTCCGGTGGGCGCGAGGGCGCGACGCTGCTGCGCCGCGCCGCCCGCATTGCCGCGCGCGGCAGCGGCGGCGAGATGCACGCCGTCTTCGTCGTGCGCGACGACGGCCTGCGCACCGCCGAGGCCGACGTCGTCAGCGGCCTGCGACGCCTCACCGAAGAGCTCGGCGGGACGTTCCACACCGTCAGCGGGCCCGACGCGGCCGAGGCCGTCCTGCACTACGCGCGCGGCGTCAACGCCGACCAGATCGTCGTCGGCCTCAGCCGGCGCTCGCGGGCCCAGGCGATGCTGCGTCCCGGCACGGGCGAGCGCATCATCGCGGGTTCGGGCGAGGACATCGACGTCCACGTCGTCACCCACGAGCTCGCGCACGTGGGCTCGTCACCGACCGAACGCGAGGGGTTGTCGACGCGCCGGGTGCGGCTCGGCTTCCTCACCTCGGTGACCGCCCCGGCGCTGCTGAGCGCCCTGCTCGTGCCGCTGCGCTCCGGTGTCGGGCTGCCGCTCATCGTGCAGCTGTACCTGCTGCTCACCGTGGTCGTCGCGCTCATCGGCGGGATGGCGCCCGCGATCACGGCCGGTGTGCTGTCGTCCCTGCTCATCAACTG
The DNA here is from genome assembly GCF_001556795.1 of Dermacoccus sp. CCH2-D9. Classification (NCBI taxonomy): domain Bacteria; kingdom Bacillati; phylum Actinomycetota; class Actinomycetes; order Micrococcales; family Dermacoccaceae; genus Dermacoccus; species Dermacoccus sp. CCH2-D9. The sequence continues at coordinate 3,090 of NZ_LSJT01000011.1, read as the reverse complement.
GTTCTTCACCCCGCCCATCGGCACGCTGACGATCTCCGACCCACAGAACGTCGTCGCGCTCGTGCTCTTCGTCGTCATCGGCGCCGCCGTCTCGCTCGTCGTCCACGCGAGCGCCCGCCGGGCCGCCGACGTCAGCGCCTCGCACCAGGAGGCGACGGCGCTCGCCGAACTCAGCCACACGATGCTGTCCTCCGCCGACCAGCTCGCGCTGCTGCTCACGCGCTCGCTCGAGATGTTCGACCAGGACGCGGCGGCCGTCGTGCGCACCCGCGGGCCGGGTCGCAGCGTCATCGCCTCGACGGACGGCTACAGCGACGTCGCCGCGCAGGCGCTGCCGCGCGAGAAGACGACGGTCGAGCGCATCGACGACGAGCACGACCTCGTCCTCGTGGGGCGCCCCGTCCCCGCCGAGCGGCAGCGGCTGCTGGGGGCGTACGCGATGCACGCGGCGGCCGTGCTGCACCGTCGAGCGCTGCTCGACCTCGCCGAGTCGGCCGACACCCTCGTGCGCGACAACAAGGCGCGCACCGCGCTGCTGTCCGCCGTCTCCCACGATTTGCGCACGCCCCTGGCCGGCATCAAGGCCGCCGTCGGCAGCCTGCGCAGCGACGAGGTGACGTTCTCGCCGGAGGACCAGGCGGAACTGCTCGAAGCCGTCGAGACGTCGGCCGATCGGCTCGATGCGCTCATCGGCAACCTGCTCGACGCCTCACGGCTGCAGACCGGCGCGCTCGTCGCGAACCCGCGCGAGATCGACCTCGCCGAGGTCGTCACACCCGCGGTGCGCGCCCTCGAGACACCCGATCGCGTCACCTGGCACCTCGACGACGCCGCGCGCCACGTCGTCGCCGACCCCGGCCTGCTCGACCGCGTCCTCGCGAACGTCCTCGAGAACGCCCTGCGTCACGGCGGTAGCGACGGCGTTGTCGTGACGACGAGTGCGCTCGGCCCGCGCGTCGAACTACGCGTCGCCGACCACGGCCCCGGCATCCCCGACGAGGCGCGCGAAGAGATATTCCGGCCCTTCCAGCGCTACGGCGACGCACCCGCGGGTGACGGCATCGGGCTCGGTCTCGCCGTCGCGCGCGGCCTGACGGAGGCGATGGGCGGCATGCTGGAGGCGGAGACCACTCCCGGTGGAGGTGTCACGATGGTCATCGTCCTGCCGGCCGTGGCGAACGCAGCGGGTGCGACGAGCGAGGCCGAGCCCGGCGCTGAATCGGAACCCGAGTCGGCGCCCGAGGCCCGGCCCCAGGACGCTGAGGCCGACCAGCCGGTCGATACCCGGTTCGCAGACGCAACCACGCGCGGTGAGTCATGAGTGAACGAGTGCTCGTCGTCGACGACGACCCGACGATCGCGCGGACGCTGCGCATCAACCTCAAGGCGCGCGGCTTGGACGTCGAGACCGTCGGGTGCGGCCTCGATGCCCTCAGCACGTGCGCAGACGCGATGCCCGACCTCGTCGTCCTCGACCTCGGCCTGCCCGACCTCGACGGCGTCGACGTGCTGCGCCAACTGCGTCAGAGCTCGAGCGTGCCTGTCATCGTGCTGTCGGCTCGTCAGGAAGCCGATGACAAGGTCGAGGCGCTCGACGAGGGTGCCGACGACTACGTGACGAAACCGTTCGGCATCGAGGAGCTCATGGCGCGCGTGCGGGCCGCGCTGCGGCGAGGCGGCGCCGAACCGTCCGGCCCGGCGCCCGTCGTCACCGCGGACTTCTCGCTCGACTTCACGACGTACGAGGCGAGCGGGCCGACGGGGGCCGTCCACCTCACGCCGACGGAGTGGCGCCTGCTCGCCGAACTCGCGCGCCACCGCGGGCGCGTCGTGCCGCACGAACAACTGCTGCGCGCCGTGTGGGGGCCGCAGTACGGGCGCGAGTCGAACTACCTGCGCGTCTACTGCGGGCAGCTGCGTCGCAAGCTCGAACCCGAACCGTCCCTCCCGCGCTGGATCGTCACCGAACCCGGCATCGGCTACGTGCTGCGCTGACGCGCCGCGCAGGGCTCGTCAGTGCGCCTTCGCCGTCAGCGTGATGAGTGTCGCCTCGGGACGGCAGGCGAAGCGCACGGGCGTGTACTTGTTGTGTCCGAGCCCGGCGGAGACGTGCAGCCACGCCGCGTCGTCGGGCGCGGCGGACGACGGCAGCGCGGTGCGGCGCCGTTCGCGCGCCGTAGCCTCCGAGCGCGAGACCGAGTCGTTGTGCACGCGGTGGGCGTCGAGGACGTCGAAGCGCTCGCCGATCTCGGCGGCGGAGTCGAGGGGCGAGCCGTCCGTTGCGAGCGCACCCGGCCCGATCGGCACGGCCTGCGTCGAGTCGACGCCGGACGCGCCGGGCCACCAGCGCGAGACGCCCTTGACGCGCGAGGTGTCGAGGTCGCAGTTCGTCACGAGCGCGCCGTGGAACGGCACGCACAGCTGCCCGCCGTGCGTGTGACCGGCGATGACGGCGTCCGCGCCGTCGGCCGTCATCGCGTCGAGCACGCGCGTGTACGGCGCGTGGACGACGCCGATCGTCGCGGCCACCTCACCTCGGCGCGACGCGGCCTCACCGGCGACCTGCGCGTAGTCGTCGTACTCGAGGTGCGGGTCGTCGACGCCGAGAAGCTCCAGCGCCACGCCGTCAGCCCCCACCCGCACCCGCTCGCGTCGATGCGTGAGGTCGAGCCAGCCGCCCGCGGTGAAACCGTCACGCAACTGGGCGATGTCGAACTCACCCGTCTGCATCGCCGCGCCCTTGGCATGCGAGTCGTCGAAGTAGCGCAGGGGGTTCTTGAGCTTGGGGTAGAAGTAGTCGTTCGAACCGAAGACGAACGCGCCGGGAAGCTCCATGAGCGGCCCCATCGCGCGCAGCGCAGCGGGGATGGCGTGCTCGTCGCTGAGGTTGTCGCCGGTGTTGATGACGAAGTCGGGTTCGAGCCGCGCGAGCTGACGCACCCACTGGATGCGTCGTTCCTGACGCGGCACGATGTGCAGGTCGCTGACGTGCAGCACCCGCAGCGGCGCCGTCCCGGGGGCGAGCACCGGCATCTCGACGCGGCGCAGCGCGTACCAGTTGCGCTCGATGAGCGAGGCCCAGGCCAGCGC
>NZ_LSJT01000109.1:0-1272 GCF_001556795.1 Dermacoccus sp. CCH2-D9 | reverse complement strand
CCTAGTGTCACGCGTCTGAACTTGTTTGACGAGTTGGGTGGGGCGATTGTAGTTCAGCGGTTACTGTATCGTTCAGTGCATGCTGACTCTTGCTTCCCGCTTAGACGCCATGCAGCGTCTGGGCCGGGCGATGGCCGACCCCACGCGTTCACGGATCCTTCTGTCGCTTCTGGCGTGCCCCGCGCATCCGGCAGAGCTCGCCAACGCGCTAGACCTGACGCGCTCGAATGTGTCGAACCACCTGGGTTGCCTGCGGGACTGCGGGATCGTGGTCGCCACCCATGAGGGCCGCCAGGCCCTTTACGAGATCGCTGACCCCCACCTCGCACGTGCGCTCACCGAGCTGGTCGAGGTCAAGCTGGCCGTCGACGCGGACGCCCCCTGCCTCGACGTCGCCTGCGAGGTGCCTGGTTGCCACGACGGCAGGTCCGGCGCATGACGGCCGCGGCGCTGCTCCAAGCGATCGGGCTCTTCATCGCGACCAACATCGACGACATCATCGTGCTCTCGCTCTTCTTCGCCCGAGGTGCCGGACGCCCCGGGACGACCGCGAAGATCTTGGCCGGGCAATACCTTGGCTTCGTCGGGATCCTCGCCGCCGCACTCGTGGTGACCTTGGGGGCGGGGTGGGCGCTGCCAGAGGAGGCGATTCCCTACTTTGGGCTCATCCCCCTCGCGCTGGGTCTCTGGGCTGCGTGGGAGGTCTACCGCGGCGAGGGCGACGACGATGATGCCGCCGTGTCAGGTAAGAGCGTTGCCGTGGCGACCGTCGCCGGCGTCACCTTCGCCAACGGTGGGGACAACATCGGCGTTTACGTCCCGGTCTTCCTCAACATCAGTACTCCCGCTGTCATCACCTTCTGCATCGTTTTCCTCGTGCTCGTGGCAGTGCTGGTGGCCACCGCCAAGTTCGTCGCCACGCGTCGACCCATCGCCGAGGTCCTCGAACGGCGGGAGCACATCCTCTTCCCCATCGTCCTGATCGGACTGGGCGTCGCAATCCTCGTCGGCGGCGGCGCGTTCGGTCTCTGATGTCACGCGCCTGAACTGGTTTGACGGGTGGCGTGGGGCAGGATTTCCTCGGCGGTCTTGGTCCAGATGAATGGGTGGCAGCGCTCGTTCCAGCCGTCGATGAAGGTGCTGATCGCTGTGACGAGTTGCTTGACGCTGTCGAAGGAGCCGCGGCGGATGGCCTGTCGGGTGATGATCCCGAAGAAAACCTCGACGAGGTTGAGCCAGGACCCGCTGGTCGGGGTGAAGTGCAACGTGATC
>NZ_LSJT01000108.1:0-4551 GCF_001556795.1 Dermacoccus sp. CCH2-D9 | reverse complement strand
GTCCACGACTGGCCCATCGAAGGACGGATGGTCGCCGCGCGCTGATCGCCCGGCTCGGCCGATCGCTCGACGTGTTCGATCGTCACGTCTCGCGACGCCTCGTCGCTCCTGTCGTCGCCCTCGTCGGCGGACGCGACCGCGTCGCGGCCAGAATCGTCGTCAGCGCCCTCGTCGTCGATCAGCTCGTCGCCGGTGGCGGCGAGTCCGCCACCAACAGGGTTCACCTGCGCCGACGCCTGCGACGCCTCGCGTCGGGCCTCGTCGCGCGCGTCGGCAGCTTCGTCGAGCGGCTCCCCACCGACGGGGTTGATGCCCTGCTGGACGGTCCGTTCGTCATCGACGGCGTGCCCGTCACCCTCGACGGCGTCATCGACGACGCGGCCGCCCGCACCTGCCTCGACGACGTGCTCGTCACTAGGGCCGCGCCGCTCTGAGTCGCCCGCGGCATCTCCTGCATCGACCACACGCTGGGTGCGGTGATCGTCCTGAGCGCCCGCGTCATCATGCGCACCGAGGAATCCCCTCGCCGGGTCGCCCTCAGACTCGGCGTCGCCAGTCGCGAGAGCAGGCGCCTCGTGGTCAGCGTGCTCGTCGGCGTCATCCCACGATCCGTCGGGACGCACCCGCGGCACCTGCACGCCGGGCTCGGCGAGCCTCTCGTGACGGGTCTCGTCGGTCGGCTCCTCATCCCACGCGCCGTCGGGGCGAACCTGCGGCACGCGCACCCCGGGCTCGCCGAACGAGCCCCCACGCGAGTCGTCGACCTGGTCGTAGCCACGCTCGGGGGTGGGCTCCGCACCACCACGCTGATTGTCGGCGCCAGAACGAACGCCGTCGGTCACCGCGGCGCTCTGCCACTCGTCGTCGGCCCTGGTGTCACTCTGAACCGCGCCGCGCGGCGCGCCTGACGCGACGGCGAGCGCCGCGGCGTCACGGACACCACCGTCGTCGCGCCGGGGGTCGGCGAAATCGTCGTCGCTCAACCCACTCGCGGGCTCCCACTCATCGTCGGCGTGGAGCGTCTCGCCGCCGTTCGAACCGGAGGTCTCGGCGGCGAACAGGCGCTGAGCGACGCGGTCGAGCAGGTCGTCGACGTCGTCCATGTCGTAGCCGCCGCTGACGTCGGCGGCTCGCTCGGGAAACTCCGCCTCCACGACCTCGTGGGACGTCACGGCGTCGGTGACGCTGCCGTGGCCCTGCTCGAGCGCCGTCAGCGTCGCGATGACACGGTCGAGGAAGTCGTCCACAGCCACCTCGTCGTATCCCGGCGTGCCGGCCGCGGCGCGGCGAAACTCGGCGTCGTGCACCTCGCGAGCGGTGATCATGGCCAATCCCCTTCGTCGTGACGTGCGCCGTCGAACGGCGCTGTTCTCGACCGAGCCTAGCCACCGGCGGCGCGTTCGCCCATGCACCGCGCCGAGTCGTTCGGTGACGCCGGACGCGGCCGCCGATGCAGCCCCTTCACCGTGACGACCGATGTCCGCCCCAGGCTCCCTGCCCTGACGCCCGCCGCCACGCCCCGTCGCGCCATCGCAGCGAGCAGCACCCGCCGTGAGGCAGGTCACCCCCGCCGTAGTTGCACCTAGCGCGACGAAAGTGCAACATTGCACTGCTGAAGATTTCAGTGCAACAGTCGAAGGGGGCCCGTGCACACCACAGCCTGCACCCAGCCCGCGTCTCGCACGGCGCGCGCGATGCGGCATCTCGTCGAGATCCAGGAGGCCGCCGCGACCCTCGTCATCGAGCGGGGTTATGACGGTTTCACGATGGACGAATTGGCCGAACGCGTCGGCGTCAGCCGCCGCACCCTGTTCAATCACGTCCCGGACAAGGCCTCGGCCGTTCTCGGCCCGTTCGACGAGAACAACCCGCGCCCCGGGGCGCTCGAACTGTTCCTCGAGAAGCAGCCCCACGGCCGACTCGTCGACGATCTCGTCCACGCCATCGACACCGTCATCGCCTCCGCCGACGACCTGGACGCCACGAGCCCCGGACACCGCGCCCTCGTCAATCGGGCGATCATGTCCGACGCGAAAGTGATGCAACTCGTCGCCCACCGCTTCGAGGTCGTCGCCGCCATGCTGCGTGACGCCATCGCCCAGCGGGAGGGGTGGGAGCCGTCGGATCTGCGGGCCCGCGTCCTCGCCACGACGATGCTGAGCATGCTCAAGCTGACGCTCGACGATTTCGCGGGCGGTCAGGACGCTCCGCCGATCGACTTCACGACCCGATTCCACGAGGTGCTCGCAGCCGCCGTCGAGGTGCACGAAGAGCACTGAGGCAGCGACGCCCGCCCTCTCAGACCCCCATCAGCCCTTGTCCGTGAGCCCGCCCGATCGGCCCACGTTCACCACCCGTCTCGCACCACCGTCTCATCACCACCGTCTCGACGCACTGCGTCGCGCATCCTTCGTCCACCCGCCACTCGCAAGGAGATCGTCGTGGCAAACATCCTCTACCGCCTCGGGCGGACGGCTTACAAGAAGTGGCCGTTCTTCCTCGTCGGCTGGCTCATCGCGATCCTCGCGGTCGGTGGTTTCGCCGCCGCCAAGAGCAAGCCGATGTCCAGCGAGTTCACCATCCCCGGCATCCCGTCGCTCGAGGCGGCCGAGATGCAGAAGGAGCTCTTCCCCGACGCCAAGGCTGCCGACAAGCAGGTCAACGGCCAGATCGTCCTGAAGGCGCCGGCGGGTCACACGCTCTCCGAGCAGCCGTACAAGGGCCAGATCGACGCGCTCGTCAAGAAGTTGCAGAGCGCACCGCAGATGCCGAAGGGCGCTGAGGCGCAGACCATCGCGAACCCCGTCGTCGCCGCGCAGATGCAGAGCAAGCAGCTCGTCGCGCAGTCGATGAAGCAGGGCATGACGAAGGAGCAGGCCGAGGCGAACGCCCAGGCCCTGTCGCCGCTGTCGAAGGACGGGCGCATCGGCACGATCTCGTGGAACTTCGATGTCGAGAACGTCATGGACATCAAGCAGGACACGCAGAAGCAGATCCGTTCGGATGCCGCGGCCGAGGCGAAGAACGGTCTGACGATCGTCGCCGGCGGTCAGGGCATGCAGGAGATGATGCAGCCCGGCGGCACCTCGGAGCTCATCGGCATCGCCGTCGCGCTCGTCGTCCTCGTCATCACGTTCGGTTCGTTCGTCGCGGCGGGCATGCCGATCCTCAACGCCGTCATCGGGCTGCTGCTGGGCACGCTCGGCATCACGGGTGCGACGTACTTCTTCGACCTGCCGGAGACGACGACGGCGCTCGCGTCGATGATCGGTCTCGCCGTCGGCATCGACTACGCGCTGTTCATCCTGTCGCGTTACCGCAGCGAGCTGCGGCACGTCGACCGGACGAAGAACGACGAGCGTGCCCACGCGATGGGTCGTGCCCTCGGGACGGCCGGCTCGGCCGTCGTGTTCGCCGGTCTCACCGTCCTCATCGCGCTGTCCGCATTCTCGGTGCTCGGCATCGGCATGCTGACGGCGATGGGTCTCGGCGCCGCGGGCACCGTCTTCGTCGCCGTCATGGTCAGCCTGACGCTGCTGCCCGCTCTCATGGGCATGCTCAAGGGCAAGGCGTTCGGTGGGCGGGTGCGCAAGGACACGACCGCCGACGACTCCGACCACGACTTCGTCAACGGTTCGGTCCGACTCGGTCGCGGCATCCGCAAGGCTCCGTGGGCCGTCGCGCTCGGCGTCGTCGCCCTTCTGGGCGTGCTCGCGGCACCCGTGAGCAACCTGCACCTCGGCCTGCCCTCCGACGCCACGGCGGAGAAGAACACCGAGGCGCGTCAGAGCGCCGACCTGCTCGCCGAGGGCTTCGGCCCGGGCAAGAACGCCCCGATGATCGCCGTACTCGACGGACGTGACATCAAGGTCTCCGGCACGGACGCCGCGGCGCAGAAGGAACTCGCCGGCAAGCAGATGCAGGCGTACGGCAAGGTCGTGCAGTGGGCGTCGAAGGAGGACGACGTCGCCAACGCGCAGATCGTCCAGATGGCGAAGAAGGGTGACGGCGCCGTCGTCATGATCACGCCGAAGACGGGCCCCGCCGACAAGAAGACCGACGACCTGCTGACGCGCCTGCGCGACGGTCAGGCCGACATCGAGAAGTCGAGCAACGTCAAGGTCGGCATCACCGGCCAGACGGCGATCGCCGCAGACGTGTCGGAGAAGCTCAACGACGCGCTCGCGCCGTACCTCGCCATCGTCGTCGGGCTCGCGTTCGTCCTGCTCGTGCTCGTGTTCCGTTCGATCGTCGTGCCGCTGCTCGCGACGCTGGGCTTCCTCGCCTCGATCCTCGCGACGCTCGGCGTGACGGTGAAGCTCGTCCAGGACGGTATGTTCGGCTGGTTCGACCCGCAGCCCATCATGAGCTTCATGCCGACGCTGCTCATCGGCATCGTGTTCGGCCTCGCGATGGACTACCAGGTCTTCCTCACCACGCGCATGCGTGAGGCGTACGCCCACGGCATGGACGCACGCGACGCCATCATCGACGGTTTCCGCCACTCGGGCCGCGTCGTCGTCGCCGCCGCGCTCATCATGATCTCGGTGT
>NZ_LSJT01000107.1:0-29730 GCF_001556795.1 Dermacoccus sp. CCH2-D9 | reverse complement strand
CGGCGGGCCTCCGCCCGCCTGAAGCATCTCGCCTGGAACGCCGTGCGCACCCTGACGACGCCGCTGCTGCCCGACGACTACCTCGACCTCGTCGACCCGCTGCGCAGCCCCCGCTACCTGCGCGCCCGCGTCGTCGACGTGCACCCCGAGACGGCGGACGCCGCGACCGTCACGCTGCAGCCGGGCCTCGGTTGGGCAGGGCACGTGCCGGGGCAGTTCATCCGCGTCGGCGTCGACGTCGACGGGGTGCGCCTGTGGCGTGCGTACTCGGTGACGTCGGGGCCGCGCGACGACGGGCGCATCACGATCACCGTCAAGTCACTCTCCGGCGGGCTCGTCAGCTCCCACCTGCACGAGTCGTTGCGCTCCGGCCAGATCGTGCACCTCGAACAGGCGAGCGGCGAGTTCGTCTGGACGGGAGGTGTCGAGCCGACGCTGTACGTCACTGGCGGCTCCGGCATCACCCCCGTCATGGGCATGCTGCGCCACCGTCTCGCCGCCGAGGGCGAGCGTTCCGACGGCGAACGCACGCACGACATCGTCGTCGTGCACTCGGCCGGCCACCCCGAGGACGTCATCTTCGCCGACGAGCTGCGCGGGCTGCACGAGCGTGGCGCCATCACCCTCGTCGAGCGCCACACACGCCTCGAGGGCCGGCTCGAACCGGCCGAGCTCGACCATCTCGTACCCGACTGGCGCGATCGTGAGGTGTACGCGTGCGGCCCCGCCGGGATGCTGCGGATGCTGCGCGAGTTCGCCGAACTCAATGGCGTCGAGGACAAGCTGCACACCGAGAACTTCGTCGTCGAGCTCGCCGAACCGGGGGAGGGCGGCACCGCGACCATCGTCATGGGCACGACGACGCGGGAGGTCGCCGTCAGCGGCGAGACGTCGATCCTCGACGCGGCCGAGGCCGCCGACATCCTCGTGCCGAGCGGATGCCGCATGGGCATCTGTTACGGCTGCGTGCTGCCGCTGCGTTCCGGCGCGGTGCGCGACATGCGCACCGGCGAGGTGACGAGCGGCACTGACGGCGACGGCGTCATGGTGCAGACCTGCATCTCCTCCGCCGCCGGGGACTGCACGATCGGACGCTGAATTCGACGCCTGTGCAGGGCGCCGGCCGGGCGCGAGATCGGCTCGGGCGCCTCACGACGAACCACGACCATGACGAACCGCACGACGAGAACGACGAAGAAGGATGGCTGTCGCATGACCGCACTGCAGAAGAAGGACCACAACCCGATCGCTCACCTGAGCCGCGCCGACATCGAGCGTCTCGGTGAGGAGCTCGACGCGGTGCGTGCACGGGTCGTCGAGAGCCGGGGCGAGAAGGACGCGGCGTACATCCGTCGTGTCATCCAGGTGCAGCGTGGCCTCGAGATGGGGTCGCGGGCACTGTTGTTGTTCTCGAAGAAGAAGCCGGCGTTCGTCATCGGGACGGCGGGGCTCGCCGTGGCGAAGATCCTCGAGAACATGGAGATCGGCCACAACGTCATGCACGGCCAGTGGGATTGGATGCGCGACCCGAAGATCCACTCGAGTACGTGGGAGTGGGACAACGCCTCGCCCGCCGACCTGTGGAAGCACAGCCACAACGAGCTGCACCACACGTACACGAACGTCATCGGGCGCGACAACGACCTCGGGTTCGGCATCATGCGCGTCGACGAGGATCAGAAGTGGGTGCCGTTCTACCTCGCACAGCCGATGTGGAACTTCATCAACGCGTGCTTCTTCGAGTACGGCATCGCCGCGTACGACCTGGAGATCGGCAAGTACCTCAAGGGGCGCAAGGACAAGGACGTATTCGCCCGCGACGGTCGCAAGGTGCTGCACAAGATCCGTGAGCAGGTGACGAAGGACTACATTGCGCACCCGCTGCTCTCGGCGCTGACGGGGTCGGGCAAGCAGACGATCAAGGCGAACTTCATCGCGAACCTCACGCGCAACCTCTGGACACACTCGGTCATCATGTGCGGACACTTCCCGAGTGGTGTCGAGACGTTCACGAAGAAGTCGATCGTCGGGGAGACGCGCGGCGACTGGTACCTGCGCCAGATGCTCGGTTCGGCGAACATCAGCGGTTCGCGGGCCATGCACATCGCGACGGGCAACCTGAGCTACCAGATCGAGCACCACATGTTCCCCGACCTGCCGAGCAACCGGTACGCGGAGATCAGCGAGCAGGTGCAGGACATCGCTCGCCGCTACGGGTTGTCCTACGTGACGGGGCCGCTGCCGAAGCAGATCGCGTCGGCCTGGTGGGCGATCATCCGCCTGTCGCTGCCGAACGAGTACGCCGCGAAGCTCGAGCGGAAGCCCCAGAACGTCACGCAGCTCGTGCAGCGGCAGGTGCAGCCCCAAGCCGCCTGAGTCTCGCCATGGGCTCACGAGCACCTCCTTGCTCGCTTTGCTGCCGAGGAGGTGCTCGTCTTGGCCACTCTGAGGATGCCAGATGTCGATGAGGTCGTCCACGAGCGCCTGCGCCGTCAGGCTGCGGAGCCTGGACGTTCCGTCGAGGCCGAGGTGCGGGCGATTCTCGCGGCAGCGACCCACGTGCCGGAGAAGAATTTCTTGCAGACGCTGCGTGAGCGCACGCGACCGCCCACGTTCTCGCGAGTGCTACGTCGGTCGGGCGAGTCATGGGAACGGCGGATGCCCAGATCGCCGGTATCGCTCTGGCCGCCGGCTCTGCACTCGCCACGCGCAACGCGCAGGATTTCGCCGGGGTCGGCGGGCTGCGCCTCATCGATCCCCTCGAAAGCTCGTCCTGAGGTCTCACTCCACCATAGGGAGCGAGATCTGAATCCAGGAGCGTCGGCTCAGAACAACCGGATGATCGCGGCCGTCGCGGCCGCGACGATGACGACGACGATGAACGGCGCGCGCAGAACCAGGGCGATGATCGCTGCGACGGCCGCCGCTGCGCGCGCGTCGATGACGACCCGGCCGCCGTCGCCGACGAACGCCTGGACACACACGAGGCCGGTGAGCAACGCCACCGGTAGCAGCGCGACGATGTTCGACGTCCGCTTGCCCTCGAGGTAGCGCGGCGGCACGAGATAGCCGATGAACTTGAGCACGAACGACAACGCGCTCGCGAGCAGAACCGTCGTCCATGTGCTCATGTCGTCGATCCGATCCGGCCGGCGTCGGACGGGCCACCGGGCGTCGCGCCGTCACCGGGCGCATCGGCGCGAGACGTCTCGACGCCGGGAACGTCGGCGCTCGACTCGCCGTCGGCTGAGGGGGAATCGTGCCGTGTGGAGTACCACCAGCCGACGACGACGGCCGCGACGACCGTCGCGAGAACGGGCACGCCGGCCTGCGTGAGCGGCGACAACCCGAGCGCGATGCACGCGGCGAGCGCCGCCGTCACCTTGCCCTGCAGCGTGCCGAGGCGCGGCCACAGCAGCGCCATGAAGGCGCCGACGGCGGCGGCGTCGAGGCCGTACTTCTTCGGGTCGCCCATCGCGTTGCCGGCGACTGTGCCGACGAACGTCATCGTGTTCCACATGACGTAGACGCCCAGGCCCGTCCACCAGAATCCGGTGCGTGACAACTGTTCGGTGGGGCGCCCGACCGACATGGCGGCCGACTCGTCGATCGTCACCTGCGCGGCGAGGAGGCGCCGCAGCCCGCGCGGGCGTAGGAACTGGTTGATCTGCAGACCATAGATGCCGTTGCGCACGCCGAGCAGTGACGACGTCGCGACGGCCGACGCTCCCGACCCACCGCCACCGAGCACCCCGACGACGGCGAACTGCGAACCGCCGGAGAACAACAGCAGCGACAGCGCCATCGTCTGCCAGGTCGTGAGGCCCGCAGCGATGGCGAGCGCGCCGAAGCTGACGCCGGACACGCCCGTCGCGATCGCGAGGGAGACCGAGTCCTTCTTGACGGCCGCGGCGTCCTCGTGGAGGGCGTCGGGATGGTCGTGGTCGGAGTGGTCGCCAGGGGTGTGCGCCGTCCGGTGATGACGGACGTCGACGGGCGCGTCACCTCCCGACGTCTCGTGCCGGGCGTCGCTCACGAGGTGCGGCGTTCGTACATGACGAGCGTGAACCCGTCGCGCGGTGCGCGCTGCGTCTCGACCCACACGGCCGGGTCGATCGTGGGAAAGTGGGCGTCGCCCTCAGGCGCGAGGGGGATCTCGCTGATGAGCAGACGGGTGACGTGGTCCATCGTCGCGGCGTAGATCTGCGCGCCGCCGACGACGAACGCGTCCTGGCCGGCGACCTGTTCGAGGGCTTCGTCGACAGAGTGAACGACGGTGACGGACGTGTCGTCACGCGCCGGCTGTGCGGGGGCGAACTCGGGATCGTGCGTCACGACGATCGAGCGGCGCCCGGGCAGGGTGCCCATCGTCGCGAACGTCGTGCGCCCCATGATCATGGGGTGAGCCATCGTCGTCGCCTTGAAGTGCGCGAAGTCGGCGGGGATGTTCCACGCCATGTCGCCGCCCGTGCCGATGACGCCGTTCTCGGCGACGGCGGCGATGCTCGTCAGCTGGGGCGCATCGCTCATACCGCCACCTGGGCCTTGATCGCGGGGTCGGCCTCGTAACCGTCGAGGCGGATGTCATCGAGCTCGAACGCGTCGAGCGCCGTCACGTCGGGGTTGAGCACGAGCGTCGGCAGCGTCTTCGGCGTACGTGTCAGCTGGAGGCGCGCCTGGTCGAGGTGATTGACGTAGAGGTGCGCGTCGCCGAGCGTGTGGACGAAATCGCCCACCGCGAGGCCCGTGACCTGCGCGACCATGTGGGTCAGGAGGGCATACGAGGCGATGTTGAACGGGACGCCGAGGAAGACGTCACCACTGCGCTGGTAGAGCTGGCACGACAGCTTTCCGTCGGCGACGTAGAACTGGAACATCGTGTGGCACGGCGGCAGCGCCATGTCGTCGACGTCGGCGACGTTCCACGCCGAGACGATGTGACGACGGCTGTCGGGGTTCGTGCGAATCGACTCGACGACGCGCGCGATCTGGTCGATCGTCTCGCCGTTCGGCGTCGGCCACGAGCGCCACTGGTGGCCGTAGATCGGCCCGAGGTCACCGTCGGCGTCGGCCCATTCGTCCCAGATCGAGATCTTGCGCTCGTGCAGCCATGCGACGTTCGTGTCGCCGCGGAGGAACCACAGCAGTTCGCCGAAGATCGAGCGCAGGTGCAGCTTCTTCGTCGTGAGAACGGGAAACCCCTGGGACAGGTCGAAGCGCATCTGATGACCGAAGACGCTGAGCGTCCCCGTGCCCGTGCGGTCGTCCTTGCGGGTGCCCTCGTCGAGAATGCGCCTCAGCAGTGCGTGATATTGCTCCACGCGCCTCACTGTAGGACGCGCCGGTGACAAGGCGCCTGCGGCGTCCGCTTCGTGGTGGCGAGTTGGTGGTGGCGACGTCGCGCGCGGCGGGCGTCCGCACACGTGGACGCTCGTGCACTAACCTGGGCGCATGACGACGACGACACCTTTCGGGCGCATGGTCACGGCCATGGTGACGCCCATGAAACCGGACGGCTCGATCGACTACGACGGAGTGAAGAAGCTCGCCGAGCACCTCGTCGCGAACGGGCACGACGGCCTCGTCGTCAACGGCACGACGGGGGAGTCGGCGACGACGACCGACGAGGAGAACATCGAGACGGTGCGCGCCGTCGCCGACGCCGTCAAGGGCCGCACAGCGATCACCGCCGGGGTCGGTACGAACGACACCGCGCACTCGGTACGCGCCGCCAAGGCACTCGCGGACGCTGGGGCGGACGCCGTCCTCGTCGTCACGCCGTACTACAACAAGCCGACGCAGGCGGGCATCGTCGAGCACTTCAAGGCCGTCGTCGGCGCCACCGACCTGCCGGCCATGGCCTACGACATCCCCGGGCGCTCGGGGACGGCGCTCGCGAGCGACACGATCCGTCAGCTCGCGACGATCGACCAGGTGCGCGCGGTCAAGGATGCCAAGGGCGACTTCTTCGAGGCGACGAAGCTCATGGACGAGACCGATCTGCTGTGGTACTCGGGCGACGACGTCGTCAACCTCGCGTGGCTCGCGCTCGGCGCAGTCGGCGTCGTCTCCGTCGTCGGCCACGTGGCAGGCAACGAGTTCCGCGCGATGATCGACGCTGTCGACGCGGGCGACCTCGCGACGGCGCGCGCCATCCACACCAAGCTCATCCCCGCGATCGACGCGCTGATGAACACCTCCCAGGGCGCCATCATGGTGAAGGCCGCCCTCAAGGAGCAGGGCGTCATCAACTCCGACGCCATCCGCCTGCCGCTGCTGCCCGCGGACGAGGCGATGTACGCCGTCCTGCGTGACGGCCTGACGAAGGCGGGGCTGCTGTGATGAAGAGTCCGCTCGAACTCGGCCCGCCGCCCGCGCTGGCGAAGAACGGTGCGCGCATCATCGCGCTCGGCGGTCTCGGCGAGGTCGGCCGCAACATGACGGTCGTCGAGTACGGCGGACGCCTGCTCATCATCGACTGTGGTGTCCTCTTCCCCGAGGATCACCCGGGCGTCGATCTCATCCTGCCCGACTTCGACTACCTCAAGGATCGCCTCGACGACATCGAGGCCATCGTTTTGACGCACGGTCACGAGGACCACATCGGCGCGGTGCCGTACCTGTTGCGCATGAAGAACGACATCCCGCTCATCGGCTCGACGCTGACGCTCGCGCTCATCGAGGCGAAGCTCAAGGAGCACCGCATCCGCCCGTACACGATGGCGGTGAAGGAGGGCCAGCGCGAGAAGATCGGCCCGTTCGACTGCGAGTTCGTCGCCGTCAACCACTCGATCCCCGACGCGCTCGCCGTCTTCGTCCGAACCCCCGCAGGCAACCTGCTGTGCACCGGCGACTTCAAGATGGACCAGCTTCCGCTCGACGGCCGCATCACCGACCTGCGCGCGTTCGCGCGGCTCGGTGAGGAGGGCGTCGACCTGTTCCTCACCGACTCGACGAACGCCGAGGTGCCCGGCTTCACGACGCCGGAGAAGGACATCACGCCCGCGATCGAGCGCGTCTTCGAGAAGGCGGAGCGACGCATCATCGTCGCCTGCTTCTCCTCGCACGTGCACCGCGTGCAGCAGGTGCTCGACGCCGCCGAGGCCCACGGGCGCAAGGTCGCGATGGTCGGGCGCTCGATGGTGCGCAACATGACGATCGCCGCCGACCTCGGCTACCTCAAGGTGCCCGACAACGTGCTCGTCGACATCAAGAAGCTCGAGCAGATGCCCGAGGACAAGCAGGTGCTTATCTGCACCGGCTCGCAGGGTGAGCCGATGGCGGCGCTGGCGCGCATGGCGAACCGCGACCACCGTATCGACGTGGGGGAGGGCGACACCATCCTCATGGCGAGCTCGCTCATCCCGGGCAACGAGAACGCCGTCTACGGCCTCATCAACGGCCTCATGCGTCTCGGCGCCAATGTCGTGCACAAGGGCAACGCGATGGTGCACGTCTCGGGCCACGCCTCCGCCGGCGAGCTGCTGTACTGCTACAACGTCGTCAAGCCGAAGAACGTCATGCCGATCCACGGCGAGTGGCGTCACCTCGTCGCCAACGGCAAGCTCGCCGCCGCGACGGGTGTGCCGAGCGACCAGGTGCTGCTCGCCGAGAACGGCGTCGTCGTCGACCTCGTCAACGGCAAGGCTGCCATCACGGGCGCGGTGCCGGTCGGGTACGTCTACGTCGACGGTTCGCTCGTCGGTACGACCGACGAGGACATGCTCAAGGACCGCCGCATCCTGCGTGACGAGGGCTTCGTCACCGTCATCGTCGTGCGCGACGCGAAGACGGGCGCGATCCTCGCCGGCCCGGACATCCGCACGCGCGGCTTCGCCGAGGGCGACGAGGTGTTCGACCGCGTCCGGCCGAAGATCGAGCAGGCGCTGCTCGAGGCACGCAACAAGGGTGTCAAGGACAGCCACCAACTGCAGCAGGTCATCCGGCGCGCCGTGGGCGGTTTCGTCGGCGGCAAGCTGCGCCGCCGACCGATGATCATCCCGGTGGTCATCGACGCCTGACGCTTCGGGGGTATGTCAGGGGGTCGTGTGAGGCGGCTGAGATCGCCTCTGGCTGCCATCTCGGATGAATGAAGGGTGCGACGCGTGTGACGCGTCGCACCCTTCGTCCGTTGGGGTGCAACTGGATTCGAAATGGACGTCGAGGTTTGTTATTGAGCGTGGTCAAAAAAACTCGCATGAGCGCGCGAGCGGGCCCTTCGACAGGAGCCACCGCGTCGGCATCCCGTATCTGACGAAATGCGGCGGTGAGCCCCTCGCTGGGGCCCACCGCCGCTCGTTCTCCTCACCAGGGGCGGGGCTCTGAGAGGTCTCGTCGGTCGGTGACGGGGCTCCACCCGAGGCCCGGGGTGTGGGTGTAGTCGAAGGTGGGCCCATGGGTGACGAGAGCACGCACGGCGTCGACGAGGCGTCGTGCGTGCTCTGTCGTCGTGGCGAGACCGATCGAGGCGCGCACTGCCGTCGCGCCCTCGCCGAGGCGCGCGTCGCAGAGCAGGTGAGCGCAGAATCGCCCGTCGCGCACAGCGATGCCGTGCTCGTCTGCGAGCACCTGAGCGACGAGCGTCGGGTCGTATCCGGCGACGGTGAACGTCGTGACGCCGACGTTGTCGCTCGCATTCCGCCTTGGCGCGCCATCGTCGAGGTGAGCGTCCGCGGCATTCTGCTCGTCGAAGAGTTCGACGATCCTCACGCCGTCGATCGAGGCGAGACCGTCGCGGACGATGGCGTGGATCTTCTCCTCGCGCGCCTCGGCTTCGCCGCGCTGCGCGGACAGCGTCGAGGCTGCGGCCGCGAGCGCGATGGCCCCGACCGCGTTCGGGGTGCCGCCCTCGTGGCGTGCGGGCGCGGGCGCCCAGGCGACGTCGCCGGCGCCTGACGCATCTTCGCTGACGCGGTGGCTCGCGCCGCCGGCGCGGAAGTACGGAGGGGCGGTGTCGAGCCAGTCGCGGCGCCCGACGAGGGCTCCTGAACCGTACGGCGCGTAGGCCTTGTGGCCGGACAGAGCGACGTAGTCGATGCCCCAGGCGTCGATGTCGACGCGGCGGTGCGGGGCGAGCTGCGCGGCGTCGAGAGCCGTCCGCGCCTCATGCCGGCGGGCGACGGCGGCGAGGCGCTCGATGGGCCACACCTCGCCCGTCACGTTGCAGGCGCCGGTGATGAGGACCAACACGGGAGCATCGTTGTGGGCGCGGAATTCCGCCAGAGCGACGTCGAGGTAGCCCTCAGCCTCGGCGTGAGAGTGAGGGATCGGCAGCCGCGTCGTCCGCTCGTCCGCCCACGGCAGCAGCGCCGCGTGGTGCATCGAGCGGAACACGAAGACCTGCGTCTGTTGCGGCAGACAGTGAGCCAACAGGTTGAGCGCGTCCGAGGTGTTGCGCGTGAAGACGGTGACGTCGTCCTCGCGCGCGCCGACGAACGCGGCGACCTCCTGCCGAGCCTCCTCGTACCACCGGGTCGTCAGCTGCGACGCCCGTCCCGCACCGCGATGCACCGAACCGTACGTGCGCAGGGTCGTGTCGACGGCCCGCGCGGCGGCCTGCAGCGCGGGAGCCGTCGCGCCGTGGTCGAAGTTCGCGTGCTCGACGACGCGCCCGTCGAGCGTCGCGACGCCGAGATCGGCGCCGATCGTGGCCAGGGCGGCATTGGCCTGCTGCGGCGCGTCCGCGCGATGATAGGTAGCCGTGGGCGTCTCGCGACGGGACCCGCCGGGGTGCGCGGGCTGGGTGTGGTGACGCTCGGGGTCCGCGACGGGAGTCCCGGGGGTTACGGCGTGAGCGGGGCGGGTCGTGTGGCTCGCAGCGTGGCGGCGCGCGTCGGAGTCAAGGATCGAGAGAATGGCAGAACGGGGCATCGAGGCTCCTCGAATCAGGGGCCTCGCCGTCGCCAGATGGCTCGGCCCGCGCTTGCCGACACCGGTGCTGGTGGCGGCCAGGTCGTCACCCGGAGCACCCCACCGCGGTGGAGGGTTGCCGTCCAGCAAGCCGGGGCTGTGCGCTGGAACTCATGACCTACGTGAACGCTCGCACCCGGCCCTCCGCCGCGTCCACCGACGTGCGGCCAGAGGTTCGCATCGTGAGATCACCTGTGGGATCGCGGATGGCGAGCGCCGCGCGCAAGAGTCGGCGTCTCGCGGTGGGGATGCCCGTGGTCCCCCGGGCAGCTGGCGGCGCCTCCGACACGGGTCAGGGCGCTGTCGGATGCGAGCGCGTCAACGCGCCAGCGCGTCGGGACGCGGATTCGAAGGTGTCGAGCCGACCCGCCGTCACCATTGGACCCGTGTCACGGCGTGGGTCCGCGAAAACGGCCGGAACCCCCACTAGCCTTGCGGGGTGGCGACCCGAAACAGACCAGCGAACGACAGCGTCCTCGTCGCGAAGAAGGCCTCTTCGCAGCCGCGCGCCAAGAGCTCGCGCCCGGCCGGCGCATCTGCGGCCTCGACGACGCGCGCCCGCACGACCCCGCCGAAGTCGAGCGCACCACGTTCGGGCGGCACGACGAAGAATGCACCCGCGCGCAAGACCGGCTCGTCGCGAGGGGCTGCTGAAGCGCGTCCCTCCGCGTCCGGTCGCGCTGCTCGTGGCGCGTGGATGGGTGTTTCGCACGTCGCCGGCGGCACCGTCCGCCGCGTCGGCGCCGCCGCTTCTGACCTCGAACCCGAACACCGTCGCGACGGGCTCGGTTTCGCCCTCCTCGCCCTCGGCATCGTCGTGGCTGCGCGGGAGTGGTGGGGGCTGCCCGGCATGTTCGGGGACGTCGTCCACGCCGTCGCGGCCGGCACGTTCGGCGTCATCGCCTACGTTCTGCCCGTCGTCCTCATCGGCATGGCCATCCACATGTTCCGCCACCCGCGGGGGCACCAGCCGACCAACCGCATGACGATCGGACTGACGATCCTCGCGCTCGGCTCGACGGGGATCGCCCACCTCGTCGGCGGGCGTCCGTCGACAGGGGTTTCGACCGCGGTGCGCGGCGCAGGCGGCATCCTCGGCGTCATCACGGGAGGGCCGCTGTCTGCCGCGCTCACGGTGTGGGGCGCGGGCATCATCCTCGCGCTCGTGTCGTTCTTCGGTTTCCTCGTGCTGACGCGCACGCCCGTCAATCGCATCCCGCAGCGCATCCGCGAGGTCGAGGCGCAGATCTTCGGCCACCCCCTCGATGAACGCGACGACGAGGGCGAGCTGCTTCAGCGTGACGCCGTCGCCGACGACCTGCACGGCGCCGACATCGGCAACCGCGCGCGGGGCGGCTCGCGTCGCGGCGCGGGTGACGACGCCCGGCGCGGCGATGAGCCCTACGAGCAGGCCGCCGAGGTCGTCGGCAAGGGACCGCGCGGCAAGGGCCGTGGCACATCACGCAACCCGCTCAACCGCCGTCGCGGTGAGCAGCAGATCTACGACATCGACACGATCGACGGCGCCCCGGCGGGCGTCGATCAGACGCGAGAGATGCCCGACGGCGGCTCTGACGACGAGCGCGCCGGCGACGCGAGCGCCGCTGCGCTCGCGCGAGCCCGGGCATCGCGCTCCGGAGCGTCGCCGGCAGGTGGGGCAGCGCGCCGCTCCGCACCCATGGATTCCGTCGACGATGCCGTCGTCGACCAGGCCTCCGCACGTGCGGCGCAGGCGTCGCGCCCGGCGTCGGCACAGCGGCCGGGGGAGTCGCCGAAGGCCGCGGCGGCCCGTCAGGATGCCGGTGCCACGCGCGTCGAGCAGGCTGCCCCGGCCGCAGCCGTCCCTCAACGTCAGGTGGAGGCTCAGCCCACCGAACAGCTTCCACCCCGTGTCGAGCAGCTCGCAATGGGCGGCGACGTCACGTACACGCTGCCCGATTCGAACGTCCTCGAACAGGGGACCCCGCCCAAGGAGCGCTCCGCCGCGAACGACCGCGTCGTCGACGCGCTGACCGAGGTACTCGAGCAGTTCGGCATCGACGCCGTCGTCAGCGGGTTCACGCGCGGCCCGACGGTGACGCGCTACGAGGTCGAACTCGGCCCTGGCGTCAAGGTCGACCGTGTGACGGGGTTGAGCAAGAACATCTCGTACGCCGTCGCGAGCGCCGACGTGCGCATCCTATCGCCGATCCCCGGCAAGAAGGCCATCGGTATCGAGATCCCGAACGCCGACAAGGAACTCGTCAGCCTCGGCGACGTGCTGCGCAGCCAGGCGGCGCGGAACAACACGCACCCGATGGTCATGGGTGTCGGAAAGGACGTCGAGGGCGGCTACGTCGTCGCGAACCTCGCGAAGATGCCGCACATGCTCGTCGCGGGTGCGACGGGCGCCGGTAAGTCGAGCTTCGTCAACTCGATGATCACGTCGCTGCTCATGCGGGCCACGCCCGAAGAGGTGCGCATGGTGCTCGTCGACCCCAAGCGCGTCGAACTGACGGCGTATGAGGGCATCCCGCACCTCATCACGCCGATCATCACGAACCCGAAGAAGGCCGCCGAGGCACTCGAGTGGGTCGTGCGCGAGATGGACGCACGCTACGACGACCTGGCCGCGTTCGGCTACAAGCACATCGATGAGTTCAACAAGGCGGTGCGCGCGGGCAAGGTGCAGCTGCCGCCCGACAGCAAGCGCAAGCTCGCGCCGTACCCCTACCTGCTCGTCGTCGTCGACGAGCTCGCCGACCTCATGCTCGTCGCGCCGCGCGACGTCGAGGCGTCGATCCAGCGCATCACGCAGCTCGCGCGTGCCGCGGGCATTCACCTCATCCTCGCGACGCAGCGCCCGTCCGTCGACGTCGTCACCGGCATCATCAAGGCCAACGTGCCGTCGCGCCTGGCGTTCGCGACGTCGTCGCTCGCCGACAGCCGCGTCGTGCTCGACCAGCCCGGTGCCGAGAAGCTGCTCGGCCAGGGTGACGCGCTGTTCCTGCCGATGGGTGCGAGCAAGCCGATGCGCGTGCAGGGCGCATGGGTCAACGAATCCGAGATCCACGCCGTCGTCGCGCACGTCAAGAGCCAGCTCGCGCCGAACTACCGCGAGGACGTCGCGCAGGTCGCGCCGAAGAAGGAGATCGACGACGACATCGGCGACGACCTCGACGTGCTGTTGCAGGCCGCCGAACTCGTCGTCACGACACAGTTCGGATCGACCTCGATGCTGCAGCGCAAGCTGCGCGTCGGCTTCGCCAAGGCCGGTCGCCTCATGGACCTGCTCGAATCGCGCGCCATCGTCGGGCCGTCGGAGGGCTCGAAGGCACGTGACGTGCTCGTCAAGCCCGACGACCTGCCGCAGACGCTCGCGTTGCTCAAGGGCGAGGACGTGCCCGATGCGTCGGGTGGCGACGGTTTCGCGGATGCTGGCGAGGACGACGCCCTCGGCGGTATGGGTTCGGGCGGCTCCGGGGGTTCCACGGGTGCACCCGGCTCGATGGGTGCGGGCGGTTCGATGGGAGCGGGGCCGATCGACCTCGTCGCGCAGTCGCAGGCCGACCTCGCCGAGCCGGGCGAGCAGTACTACGACGGGCACGACTCGTCCGATGACGACGGTTCTGAGGACGCCTGGAACCTCACGAGCAACGCCCGCTGACCCGCTCGTCCGCGGATCGGGCGCGCGCCCATCTGCGATTCCCGTCTCCATCTGCGATTTACGTCGTCATGCGCGATTTTCGTCCACCTTCGCGGTTCTTGGTCGCCTTCATGAGAGTGACCAAGAATCGCGAAGGTGGACGCCGTTCGCGGAAGGGGACGGGAATTGCCAAGGTGGACGTAAATCGCCGGCGGGGACGGCTGCGTCAGGAGTGAACCGGGCGCGCAGCGGCTACCTCGGTGAGGATGTCCTGCATCGTCGCCTCGATGGCATCGAATCCCGAGACGGGGCCGGCGATGAGTTCCTGCGTCGGGCCGACGGCGAACAGCGTCGGCGTGCCGACCCGCATCATCTGTGAGATGGCGAGCGGCTCGTCGATCATGACACGGGCCGGGTCGGTGCCGCGCTCGACGATGACGTCCGCCTGCGGCTGCGTCGTGACGACGTAGTGGATCGGCAGGTCACCGAGCTGTTCCTGCCACGCCGGCGCTGCGTCCATGACGTGCAGACACGACCCACACGACGGTGAGACGTAGAGAAAGATCGCTGGGCCCATCGCGCCAATCTGTCGCAGTGACATCGTCGCGCCCGTCGCATCCTCGAACATCATGAACGGCGTCGGCGTCGGCACGTAGTCGAGCAGATCATCGGCGCTCGCCTCTGAGGGGTCCGAGACGTTGTGAACGCCCGCGGCATGAGGCGACGCTTGGTTGACGGAGGCGGCCGGAGATTCAGGGGCATCGGCGGCGCGAGTGTGATCAGGGGCGACGGGCGTCTCAGCGGTGAGGGCGTCAACCCCGTGAGACTCGACGGCGCTCGACGCGGCGGCGCCGGTGGCCGGGGCGACTGCGGGGTCCAATGGCGCGGCGTCCGAGACCCCCACGGTTGAGGTGTCGGCGGGGTTCTCGTTCGGCGCGGCACCGAGCTGGTCGGCGACATCACCCATGAGAGCGATGACGTCCTTCGCGCCGCCCACCGGCCCGCCGGCGAGCTTGCCGTCGGCGCCGAGCAGCACGGCCGAGGGAGTGCCGACGCCGAACAATCGCGCGACGGCGTACGTCTCGTCGAAGAGCAGGTCGAAGTCGTCGGCGTCGTCGAGGCCCGGCACGACCTCGCGCGGCGCCATCGGCAGCACGAGGCTCGTGCGCAGCGACGGCACGGTGCGCTGCCAGGTGCGCGCGTGCTCGATGACGTCGATGCACGAGCCGCACGTCGGCGACACCAAGAGCAGCAGAACGGCTTCACGCGCCGCGAGGTCGCGCAGGGTCACGCTCTGCCCGCCCGGCGTCGTGACGTCGGCGAAGGGGATGGGGACGCGCAGGTAGTCGTCCTCGTCGCCGCCGCCCGCGGTGGCGGCCGTGCCCGAGACCGCAGAAGCCGCCGAGTCGTCGCCGCGGTGGCCAGCGATGAGCCACGTCAGCACCACCGCGCCCAACACGCCCGCGAGCCAGGCCCACTCGCCGCCGTCGAAATCACGCAGGCGCGCCAGGACGCCGTCACCACGCGCCGCGTCGAACAGCGACAGCGCCGCGAGCGCGACGAGGACGACGTTGCGTACCGCAGTGAATCGGTCGACCAAGCCGAGGCCGAGCTTGCCGAAGCACGAGCACGTGACGGGCTCGCCGAAGCCCAGCGCGCGCACGATCACGACGAGGTAGGCGACGAACAGCAGCACGGCCGCTACGTTGACCACGGCCGCGAGCCACCCCGACGTCACGATGAGCGCGATCGCGAGGACGATCTCGGCGACCGGCAGCAGCGTCGGCACCTTCCACCGTATGACGAATCGCGGCAGGCGCAGGCTCGTGAAGGCCTGGGCGGCGGTCTCGAGATCCGCGAGCTTCGCGACGCCGGAGACGAGGAGCACGAGCGCGAGGAGGACGGCCGGGACGATCAGTGGGGCGTCATACACGTGCCAATGATAGGTCGCTCGGCGTGGGCCGAACCTTGGGCGCGGGCGGCGCCACTAGACTTTCGAGCATGACTTCCGCCCCCACCCGCAGCGTCGCCGTCGTCACCCTCGGATGCGCGCGCAACGAGGTCGACTCCGAAGAGCTCGCAGGGCGTCTGTCCGCGGAGGGCTGGACGCTCGTCGACGATGCCGCAGAGGCGGACGTCGCCGTCGTCAACACGTGCGGGTTCGTCGAGCAGGCGAAGAAGGACTCGATCGACGCGCTGCTCGAGGCGAACGAACTCAAGGAATCGGGGCGGACGCAGGCCGTCGTCGCCGTCGGCTGCCTCGCCGAGCGCTACGGCAAGCAGCTCGCCGATCAGCTGCCCGAGGCCGACGCGGTGCTCGGTTTCGACTCCTACACCGACATGTCGACGCACCTGACGTCGGTGCTCAACGGCCACAAGCCCGAGGCGCACATGCCAGGCGACCGCCGCAAGCTACTGCCGATCTCGCCCGCGAAGCGGCAGGAGGGCGCCGACGGTCTCGCACTGCCCGGCCATGGTGCGCCGGTCAGCGAGCCGTCGGACGTCGAGGTGGCCTCGCCCGTCGCGACGCCGCGCGTCATCCGTGCCCGCCTCGACGGCCGTCCGTGGGCGCCGCTCAAGATCGCGAGCGGTTGCGACCGACGGTGCGCGTTCTGCGCGATTCCCGCGTTCCGCGGCGCGTTCATCTCGCGTCGCCCCGCCGACGTCCTCGCGGAGGCGCGCTGGCTCGGTGAGCACGACGTCAAGGAGGTCTTCCTCGTCTCGGAGAACTCGACCTCCTACGGCAAAGACCTCGGCGACCTGCGCCTGCTCGACACGATGCTGCCCGAGCTCGTCGCCGTGGACGGCATCGAACGTGTGCGCGTGTCGTACCTGCAGCCCGCGGAGATCCGGCCCGACCTGGTCGACGTCATGGCGAACACGCCTGGCATCGCGCCGTACTTCGACATCTCGTTCCAGCACGCCTCCGGCCCGTTGCTGCGCACGATGCGGCGCTTCGGGGATCGCGAGTCCTTCCTCGGCCTGCTCGACGACGTGCGTCGCCGCGTGCCGAACGCGGGCATCCGTTCGAACGTCATCGTCGGGTTCCCGGGCGAGAGTGAGAAGGACCTCGACGAACTCGAACAGTTCCTCGTCGCGGCGCGCCTCGACGTCGTCGGTGTCTTCGGCTACTCCGACGAGGACGGCACCGAGGCCGAGACCTATGCCGACAAGCTGCCGCAGGACGAGATCGACGCGCGCCTGGAGCACTTCCGCACCCTGACCGAGGAGCTCAACCTGCAGCGCGCCGAGGAGCGCATTGGGGAGCGTCTCGAGGTGCTCATCGAGGCCACCGAGTCGGACGACGAGGACGACCCCGAGGCCGCCGTTCGCCATGTCGGCCGCGCTGGGCAGCAGGGCCCGGACGTCGACGGCATGACCTACGTCGAGGCCCCCGACGGGCGCGAACTGCGCGTCGGCGACATCGTCGAGGTCGAGGTCGTCGCTACCGAAGGCATCGACCTCGTCGGGGAGCTGCGCTGACGTGGCGCATCGTGGGACTCAGGGCCACACGCCCGACGCGACCGAGGGTGGCGTGACGGACGACCCAGCCTCCGAGCCTGCGGCCCCCGTCGACGCGCCTGCGGGCCGCGAGACCGTCAGCGACTGGAACATTGCGAACGCCCTGACGATGGGTCGCATCGCGCTCGTGCCGTTCTTCGGCTGGTTCCTCGTCGCTCGCGGCGGGCACGACGACACGTTCCGCATCATCGCGTTCGTGCTGTTCGCCGTCGCGGCGATCACCGACCGCATCGACGGCGACATCGCCCGCAAGCGTGGCCTCGTCACCGACTTCGGCAAGCTGATGGACCCGATCGCCGACAAGGCCCTCACCGGCATGGCGTTCGTCGGCCTGTCACTCATCGACGTCGTGCCGTGGTGGGCGACCGTGCTCATCCTCGCGCGCGAGATCGCCGTCACCGCACTGCGATTCGTCGTCATCCGCCGCAGCCACGGCGTCATGCCGGCCAGCCGCGGCGGCAAGATCAAGACGGCGCTGCAGGCACTCGCAGCCGGCCTGTTCGTGCTGCCGCTGCCATGGGTCGGGCACGCGCTGGCGTGGGCGATTCTCGCGGGCGCGATCGTCGTCACCGTCGTCACCGGCGTCGACTACTTCGTCCAGGCGGCGCGGCTCAACCGCCGTCGTGGGGGGCGCGGGACGGAAGGGTCGGCATGAGCGTGGGAGCGTCCGAGACGGCTCAGCTGCTCGTCGAGGATTTCACCCGTCGCGGGCTGAGGTTCGCCTGCGCAGAATCGCTGACGGCGGGGCTCGTCAGCGCGGGGATCGCCGACGTCCCCGGCGCCAGCCGTGTGCTGCGCGGCGCGGCCGTCACCTATGCGACGGAGGCGAAAGCCGCCGTCCTCGGGGTGGACGAAGCTCTGCTCGCCGAACGCGGAGCCGTCGATGCCGAGGTCGCCACGCAGATGGCGCGCGGTGCGCTACGTCTCTTCGAAGCCGACGTGGCCGCCGCGACGACGGGCGTCGCCGGGCCGAGCGAACAGGACGGTCAACCTGTCGGACGCTGCTACGTGGCGATCGCGGTCGCGGACCGGGAATCCGAGCCCGACGGTGTGCGTTGTCACGTTCAACAGTTCACCTTCAGCGGTGATCGCGCGGCGATCCGTCGGGCTGCGAGCGAAGCAGCATGGCGGATGAGCCTCGACCAGGCGTGAGGGCTAGCACGATCCGTATGGAACACGCCGCCGACGAAACCGTCGTCGGCGGCCCGTCCACGGCGGCCCTCGGAGGGTTGTCACCCGTCGCCGCTACAGTGAAAGCAACCAAAACTGGCACGCACGTGCCATCGTCACCAGGAGATACGCATGATCTTGCTTCGCGAAGAGCTCGGTGACGTGCTGCGCTCCCAGCGTCAGGCGCAGGGGCGTACCCTGCGCGAGGTCTCGAAGGCGGCGCGCGTGTCGCTCGGTTACCTGAGCGAGATCGAGCGCGGCGAGAAGGAAGCCTCGTCCGAGCTGCTCGCCGCCGTCTGCGAGGCGCTTGAGCTGCCGATGTCGCAGACGCTGCACCTCGTCGCCCAGAACGTCGCGCGCGCCGAGGCTGCGCACGCACCCGTCGTCCTGCACCCCAACCGTGCGGCGGTCGCCAAGGCTGCGTGACGGCCCTCGGCTGAGCGGCGCCGTCGCGGGGAGCCCGCCGCGGTGATGCTCAGCGTCGTTTGCGGATGCCGTGCGGCCCGGCGACGAACCCCGCGTCCATCAGCGCCCTCACGATCGGCTCGTCCGAGGTGAGGGCGCTGATCCCGTTCACCGTCTTGATGCTGAGCGAGTCGACCTGGCCGCCGCTGACGAGCCCCGCCAATCGTGCGCCCACCTCCGGCCAGACGGCGTCCTCGGCCGTCCAGGTGAGGGCCGTGCGGCCGCCGCGTTCCACGTAGGCGACGAGAGCGCCGTCGGCGATGACGACGAGCGCGCCCGCCTTGCGCCCGGGACGGTGACCGGCGTGCTCGTCACGTGCCGGTGGCCACGGCAGCGCCGCGCCAAACGGGTTGGCCGGGTCGCAGGCCGCGAGCACGAGACACTCGACGGGCCGAGCACCCCACGGATCGGGCTCCGGCGCGCGCGTCGCACGCAGCGCATCGACGGCGACCGACGCCCCGAACTGCGAGGCTCCGAGACCTTCGACGAAGTAGCCGCGCCGCACGAGCCCACGCTCCTCGGCGCCGGCGAGCACCTTGTAGACGGCGGCGAACCCACCGACGACGTCCTCGTCGACGACGGCGCCGCGCGTCACGATGCCGTGGCGGGCGAGCAGCCCCTCGGCCCGCGTGAACGTGCGTTCGGTGAGATCATCCTCGGCTGCGGGCAGAAGGCGCCACCGTCCGACGGCGGTCGGAGGGGTCCTGCCGGCGGCCGCTGCGCTGGGGCGGCCGGCACGCGACGACAACGACGGACCCCGCAGGCGGGCATACCGCGAGCCGCGCGCCGTCGACACCCGCGGCTTGTGCGCACTCGCGCCGCCGGTGAGCAGAGCGCGCACGGGCGCGAACGTGTCGCCGCTGACGTGACCGTTCCACACCGCGTCCCACAGCGCGCTCGTGAGAGCCGAGTCGTCCGCGGTTGCCAGGCGAGTGCGCAGATCGGCGAACAGGTGGCTGCCACCAACCCCGAGGGCTCGCGCCACTGCGCCGCCAGTGAGGGGCGAACGCCCCTTCTGCGTCCCGGTCTGAGTGGGCGCTGCCGTCCTGTCGTCGCGGGACTCAGCGGTCGCGCCGTGCGCACCTGAGTCAGCCGTCATCGGGGCGGCGGCACCCGCCACCTCGGCGAGTTGGTCGGCGGGTGGTTCGCTCACACCCGAGCCATTGACGTCGGCATCGTCGGTGTTATCGACAACGCCAGAGGCCGCCGCGTCGGATGTCTGCGCATCTGGCTCGGCGTCAGATCGGGCGGCACCAGATCTCGCAATCTCGGACGATGCGGCAGCGGCCGTCGACCGCTCTTCTGCGGGCGCCTCACGGCCGGGGGCGTCGAGCTCACTCGGAAGGGCGTGCGCGGCCAGCGTCAGGGGAGCGGTGTCGGGGAAGTGGAAACTGATCCAACCGTCGTCGGCGGAGATGCTGCCGTGCCCCTGCCACAGCAGTTCACCGGCGGCGAGCAGCTCGTCGAGGTCGGAGGGGCGGTAGTTCGTCACGCGGGCCGGCAGGATGAGGCTCTCGATCGCGGACGCGGGCAGCGGCACCCCGACGAGCGGTTCGAGGGCGGCGAGCACACCGTCGGGTCCGCGCAGCCCCCCACCCACCTGCTGCCAGCGCGGCAGGAAACGGGCGTACTGCTCCGCGGCGACCGGTTCGATCTCCGCGCGCAATGACGCCAGCGACATGCGTCGCAGCGTGCGCAAGACGCCCGGGTCGCAGAACTCCCCGTCACGATCGCCGCCGCCGAGCGAGTCGGGCAGCAGAGCTCCGTGGACGAGGCGCGAGTCGTGCGCGAGCCGCGTCAGCGCACTCGTGACGACGGCGACGCCGAGGCCGTAGTGTCGCGCCGCGCGGGCCGCGGTGAACGGGGCGTGGCTCGCCGCGTATCGCAGCAGTAGATCGTCGAGCGGCGCCGTCACGGGTTCGAGATACGCCTGCGCAACGCCGGGCGGCAGCGCGACACCGAGCGCATCCCGCAGACGCGACGCGTCCTCGATCGCGGCGAGGCGCACGTCACCGCCCCAACGCACCTCGATGGCGCGCCGGGCCGCGACGAGTTCGCGCCACCACGGCTCGACGTCGCGGGCCTCGGCACCGGGAGTTGGGTCGAGCTCCGACTCATGGTCGGCCGCGTCCGACCCCACGTCGTCAGCCGTCACGTCCGTCGAGGCCGCCTCCACCGCGTCGTCGCCGGTCTCCGCCAGCTCACCTGCCGCCGTCGGCGCCGGACCGGATGACTCCGCCTGCGATACCACCGGGTCGGCCGACGACGTCGGGGCCGGCACAGCCTTTGCGGCGATCTCCTCGAGCGTCAGCGGGCCAAGGGCGCGCAGGGCATCGGCGAGATCCTCGGCATGGCGCAGACGCCGGTCGGGCGCGAGCCGTTGGGTGCGCGACTCGAACAACCGCACGACGTCGGGGTCGAGCAGGTCGGCGACGGACAGTCCGCCTGCGGACCCGAGCAGGTCGGCGAGCAACTCCGGGTCGAGCGACAACGCGGCGGCGCGCCGCTCCGCGAGCGGCGAATCGCCCTCGTAGAGGAACTGCGCGACGTAGCTGAACAGCATCGCCTTGGCGTACGGGCTCGGCGACGTCGTCTGCGTGTGCACGACACGCACCTCGCGCTTGGCGATGGAACGCATGAGATTCACGAGGCCGGGCACGTCGTAGACGTCCTGCAGCACCTCACGCACCGCCTCGAGGACGATCGGGAAGCTGGGGTAGGCGCTCGCGACCTCGAGCAGCTGCGCGGCCCGCTGACGTTGCTGCCACAGCGCCTGACGCTTGCCCGGGTTACCGCGCGGCAGCAGCAGCGCACGCGCGGCGCACTCGCGGAATCGCGCCGCGAACAGGGGCGTGCCGCCGACCTGATGGGTGACGATGTCGGCCACATCGTCCGGGTCGAGCACGATCGCCTCGATGAGGGCGTTCGTCAGGGTGTCGTCATCGCCCTCGGTCTCGAGCAGGCGGAAGACCAGCCCGTCATCGGTGTGCATGGCCTGCACCTCGACGCCGAACCGCTCCGCCATCCGGGCGCTGACGGCGAGCGCCCACGGTGCGTGCACGGACGCGCCGAAGGGGGAGTGCACGACGATGCGCCAGTCGCCCATCTCGTCGCGGAAGCGTTCGATGACGACGGTGCGGTCGGTCGGCATGTGCCCGACGGCTTCCTGTTGCTCACGCAGGTAGGTGAGCAGGTTGCGGGCGGCGAGTTCGTCGAGCCCGAGTTCGCGGGCGCGCGTGAGGGCGTCGTCGTCGCTCGTCTCGGCCATCTCCCGGGTGAACGCACCGATCGCCGCACCGAGTTCGAGGGGTCGCGACAGTGCGTCACCCTTCCAGAACGGCAACCGCGCCACCTGCCCCGGCGCGGGGGTGACGAGCACCTGATCGCGCGTGATGTCCTCGATGCGCCACGTGCTCGTGCCGAGGGTGAACACGTCGCCGACGCGGCTCTCATAGACCATCTCCTCGTCGAGTTCGCCGACGCGGCGCCCCGGCCCGTCGCCGCCCGCGAGGAAGACGCCGTACAGGCCGCGGTCGGGGATGGTGCCGCCGGAGGTGACGGCCAGTCGTTGCGCGCCGGGGCGCGAGCGCAGCACGTCGTCGCTGCGATCCCAGACGATGCGGGCGCGCAGCTCACGGAAGGTGTCGCTCGGATACAGCCCCGACAGCATGTCGAGGACGGAGTCGAGGACGCTGCCCGTCAGACCCGCGAACGACGCCGCGCGACGCAGCACCCGTTCGAGGTCATCGCGACGCCACTCGTCCATCGCAACCATCGCGACAACCTGTTGCGCGAGAACGTCGAGGGGGTTGGCCGGAACCGCGATCGACTCGATGAGGCCGCGCCGCATGCGGTCGACGACGACGGCGGCGCTCAGCAGATCGCCGCGGTACTTGGGGAAGAGCACACCGTGGCTCGTCGCCCCGACCTGGTGACCCGCACGGCCGATGCGCTGCAGCCCGCTCGCCACGCTCGGTGGCGATTCGACCTGTACGACGAGATCGATCGCGCCCATGTCGATGCCGAGTTCCAACGAACTCGTCGCGACGACGGCGGGCAGGCGCCCCGCCTTGAGCTGGCCCTCGATCTCCGCCCGCACGTCCTTGCTCACCGACCCGTGGTGAGCGCGCGCGATGACGGCCGGCGTGCCCGCCGACGTCCCGGCACCGCCGATGAGCGCCGCAGGTGGGGTCGAGGCGCGCGCGTCATACCCAGGCATGACCTCGTCGCGGGTCGCCCGGCCATCTCCGGCGCGAGCCTCGTCAGCCCGGGCAGCGCCGGTCATGGCGTCGCCGACGGGGCCTGTGGCCCACGGGTCGACGAGGGAGCTCGACGATGCGTGCGCTGGCTTGTCCGCGTCTGCGGCGGTCGCGTCGTCGTCGTTCAGATCGGCCGCGTCGAGGTCGATGTCGTCTGCCCCGGCTGAGCTGCCGAGCGCTTCCGCCTGCGCCGCGGCGTCGAGGCGCTCGGCCCAGATCTCGTTGAGGCGTGCCGTCAGACGCTCCGCGAGTCGCCGCGAGTTGGCAAACACGAGCGTCGAGGTGTGCGCGGCGATGAGGTCGACGATGCGTTCCTCGACGTGGGGCCAGATCGACGCCGTCCGCTCCGGGGCGTGATCGTCGAACGAGGCGTCGTCGTCCCGCGGGCTGGAGGCGAGGTCTGCCATGTCCTCGACGGGGACGACGACGTCGAGCTCCCACGTCTTCGTGATCGGCGGCGCGACCGTCGTGACGGGGCGCCCGCCGGCGAGATAGCGCTCGACCTCGCTGATCGGGCGGACGGTGGCCGAAAGGCCGATGCGCTGCGCGGGGGAGTCGAGCAACTCGTCGAGTCGTTCGAGCGTGACGGCGAGGTGCGCGCCACGCTTGGTGCCCGCGACGGCGTGGATCTCGTCGATGATGACGTACTGCACGCCCTTCAGCCGCTCGCGCGCGTTGCTCGTCAGAAGCAGGAACAGCGACTCCGGGGTCGTGATGAGGACATCGGCGCCCTTGCTCGCGAAGTCGCGCCGCTGCTTCGGAGTCGTGTCGCCGGAACGCACCGCCACCGAGACCTCGGGCTCGCTCAGGCCGAGGCGCGTCGCCGCGTGACGGATGCCGACGAGGGGGGAGCGCAGGTTGCGTTCGACGTCGACGGCGAGGGCCTTCATCGGCGAGACGTACAGGACCCGGCAGCGGTGGTCGGCGTCGGGCTGCGCGTCGTCGCCGGCGTGCATGACCTGGTCGAGCCCCCACAGGAAGGCGCTCAGGGTCTTGCCCGAACCGGTCGGGGCGACGACGAGCGTGTGCTGCCCCTCACTGATCGCTTCCCACGCGCCCTCCTGAGCGGGGGTGGGTGCGCCGAACGTGCCCGTGAACCACTCACGGGTGGCCGGCCAGAAACGTTCGACGACAGGGCTGTTCATGCGCCCAAGCGTGCCACGCGGCGCCGACAACCCGTCGTTTCGCGGTTTTCGCCCCGTCAGGTTGCCCCCGCAGTGGCCCGTGGGCGAGGGTGGCGGGGTGCGAGAGAGTGAGTTCAACCGCCTCATGGCAGACGAGTTCGGCGACGCCTACGGCTCGATGGTGGCGAGCAGCCACGTCTTCGGCGCGCTCGACGGGCGCACCGCGAGCGAGGCGCTCGCGGCCGGCGTCCCCGCCCGACGGGTCTGGCTGGCCGTGTGCGACGCCTTCGACATCCCCGAGGAGCGCCGCCTGGGCCGCGACCGGCCCGTCATCGACCACCCGTTCGAGTGAGGCCGTCTCGGTTCCGATGAGCCGGGCGGGTCGTCCCGGCTGTGGGTAGGGGTGAGCGGAACGAGAATGGCGGGTGCCGCCGTCGCGGGTCTGAGGTGGCTCGTCGACCGCACGCGGACACGCCACGCGACGCTGTTCGAACGCGTGTTCTATTTCGTGTAATGTGGTCCACAGATGCGACGCCGGGGAACCCTTCTCCACAGCGTGCGTGGCCCGTGATTCCGGTGTTGTCGGTGGTCGCATCTAGCGTCTGATTCGACACGAGGTCACCCAGCACGTCGGCCTGCTCGTCGATCGCCGGTAGGCGCGACCACCCACGATTTCGAAGGAGAACGGCCATGGCCAAGGCACCCACCACCCCCAACCCGTCAGCATCGGGCGACAAGATCAAGTCGCTCGACACCGTGATGGCTCAGATCGAGAAGGCCCACGGCAAGGGGTCGATCATGCGCCTCGGCGAGGACGTGCGTCCTCCGATCGAGGTCATCCCCACCAGCTCGATCGCGCTCGACGTCGCGCTCGGCATCGGTGGCCTGCCCCGTGGCCGTGTCGTCGAGATCTACGGCCCGGAATCTTCGGGTAAGACGACGGTCGCGCTCCACGCCGTCGCCAACGCGCAGAAGGCCGGCGGCATCGCGGCCTTCATCGACGCCGAGCACGCGCTCGACCCGGAGTACGCCCGCAAGCTCGGTGTCGACACCGACTCGCTGCTCGTCAGCCAGCCCGACACGGGTGAGCAGGCGCTCGAGATCGCGGACATGCTGATCCGTTCCGGTTCGCTCGACATCATCGTCATCGACTCGGTCGCTGCGCTCGTGCCCCGCGCCGAGATCGAGGGCGAGATGGGTGACAGCCACGTCGGTCTGCAGGCGCGCCTCATGTCGCAGGCGCTGCGCAAGATCACCGGTGCGCTCAACTCGACCGGCACGACGGCGATCTTCATCAACCAGCTGCGCGAGAAGATCGGTGTCATGTTCGGCTCCCCGGAGACGACGACCGGTGGTAAGGCCCTCAAGTTCTACGCGTCCGTCCGCATCGACGTGCGCCGCATCGAGACGCTCAAGGACGGTTCGGAGCCGGTCGGCAACCGCACTCGCGCCAAGATCGTCAAGAACAAGGTGGCGCCGCCGTTCAAGCAGGCGGAGTTCGACATCCTCTACGGCCAGGGCATCTCGCGCGAGGGTGGCCTCATCGACATGGGTGTCGAGCAGGGCTTCGTCCGCAAGTCGGGTGCCTGGTACACGTACGAGGGCGACCAGTTGGGGCAAGGCAAGGAGAACGCCCGCACCTTCCTCAAGGACAACCCGCAGCTCACCGATGAACTCGAGCTCAAGATCAAGAAGAAGCTCGGCATCATCCCGGACGACGACGCGGTGCTCGAGGGCCTCGACCCGGACGCGCCCATCGACGCCGAGGTCATGGTCGACTTCTGATCGACGCCACGACGCGGCGGTGACGCCCCCGCTCCGACCGGGGATCGACGTCGCCGCGTGTGGGAGACGGTGAGCGCGACACATGCCTTCACGACCTGACGACGTCAGGCAGTCTCTGGGGCTGCCCGACTTCGTCGACCCCGTCGACGTCGGCGAGGCGAGCCTCGTCGCGTCACAGACGTGGGGCGACGAGCGACCGGCCACGGCGCGCGGCTTGTCGACCGGCGACCCTGCCGCCGGAGTCGCTCGTCCCTTCGGCTCGGCGGGCCACGAAAGCCGCTTCGCCGGTGACGACAGTGGTGACGGCGACAACGCCAGCGCCCGGCCCGGCCGCGCCGGGCGCCGGCGCCAGGGTCGGGGCGGTTCGTCGTCCGGGTTCGGCCAATCATCGTTCGGTACGTCGTCCTTCGGCGCCTCGTCCTCGGGCGTAGGCGCGCGCTCAGGCGCCAATCGCAAGGCCAAGAAGCAGCTGACGTGGGCCGAGAAAGCCGAGCGGCGCGAGAAGCGGGCAGCGGCGCGACGGGAAGCCGAGGCATCTGAGCGCGAGAAGGACCCGATCGGGTACGCGCGCGAGATCGTCCTCACGCAGCTCACGGCGATGCCGCGCAGCCGCTCGCAGCTCGCCGACAAGCTGCGTGAGAAGGAGGTGAGCGAGGACGTCATCGACGTCGTCCTCGACCGCATGGAGGACGTCGGGCTCGTCGACGACGAGGCCTATGCCGCCATGCTCGTGCGTTCGAAGCTCGCCTCCCGGGGGCTCGCCCGTCGAGCGCTGCGTCAGGAGCTCAAGCGCAAGGGCATCGACGACGACGTCGCGACCGTCGCGCTCGAACAGGTCGACGACGATGTCGAACGCGAGCAAGCTCTCGTCCTGGCGCGCAAGAAGATGGTGACGATGAGCCGGCTTGACGAGCCGACGCAGACGCGCCGCCTCGCCGGGCTGCTCGCTCGCAAGGGCTACTCGGGCGAGCTCGTGTGGTCCGTCATCCGGCAGGTGCAGGAGGAAGCGTCATGAGCGAGCACGAATCAGGCCCCGTAGCGCCCCGGAACTCGACCACGCCGACCGGCGTAGACTTGGATGGCCATGGCTAAGACGTATGAGGTGCGCACCCACGGGTGCCAGATGAATGTCCACGACTCCGAGCGCATCTCGGGGCTGCTCGAACAGGCCGGTTACACCGACTTCGCGGCGCTTCCGGAGACGGAGCGCTCCGAGAACCCCGATCTCGTCGTGTTCAATACGTGCGCCGTCCGCGAGAACGCAGCGAACAAGCTCTACGGCAACCTCGGGCACCTGCGTCCGACGAAGGACGCGACGCCGGGCATGCAGATCGCCGTCGGCGGCTGCCTCGCGCAGAAGGACCGCGCGACGATCGTCGAGCGCGCGCCGTGGGTCGACGTCGTCTTCGGTACGCACAACGTCGGCTCGCTGCCCGCCCTGCTCGATCGTGCCCGTCACAACGCCGAGGCCCAGGTGGAGATCCTCGAGAGCCTCGAGGTCTTCCCCTCGACGCTCCCGACGCGTCGCGACTCGGCCTATTCCGGCTGGGTGTCGATCTCCGTCGGCTGCAACAACACGTGCACGTTCTGCATCGTGCCGGCGCTGCGCGGCAAGGAGAAAGACCGCCGCCCCGGTGAGATCCTCGCCGAGGTGAAGGCCCTCGTCGCGCAGGGCGTCGTCGAGATCACGCTGCTCGGGCAGAACGTCAACACCTACGGCGTCGAGTTCGGCGACCGTCACGCGTTCAGCAAGCTGCTGCGCGCGTGCGGCGAGATCGAGGGCCTCGAGCGGGTGCGTTTCACGAGCCCGCACCCCGCGGCGTTCACCGACGACGTCATCGACGCGATGGCGGAGACGCCGAACGTCATGCCGAGCCTGCACATGCCGCTGCAGTCGGGCAGCGACAAGGTGCTCAAGGACATGCGCCGCAGCTACCGCAGCAAGAAGTTCCTCGGCATCATCGAGAAGGTCCGCGAGAAGATGCCGGACGCGGCGATCACGACCGACATCATCGTCGGTTTCCCCGGCGAGACGGAGGAGGACTTCCAGGGCACCCTCGACGTCGTCGAGGCCTCCCGCTTCAGCTCGGCGTTCACGTTCCAGTACTCGATCCGCCCTGGCACGCCGGCCGCGACGATGGACGACCAGATCCCCAAGGAGGTCGTCCAGGAGCGTTTCGAGCGCCTCATCGAGCTGCAGGAACGCGTCTCCTGGGCGGGCAACCGCGAGCAGGAGGGGCGCACCGTCGAGGTGCTCGTCGCGCCGAGCGAGGGCCGCAAGGACGCCGAGACGCACCGCATGTCGGGCCGGGCGCGGGACAACCGTCTCGTCCACTTCGCCGTGCCGGAGGGTGCCGAGCGCCCGCGCCCCGGTGACATGGTGACGGTCGACGTCACGTACGGCGCGCCGCACCACCTCGTCGCCGACTCCGGTCTCGACGGCGGCACGTACAGCGTGCGCCGCACCCGCGGTGGTGATGCCTGGCAGGCGTTGCAGGACGCGGCGGCCGACGGTACGCCGACCGGCGCCGCGAAGCCCGCCGTCAGCCTCGGCATGCCGTCGATCGGGCAGCCGCAGATGCCCGTCGCGACGGCGCCAGCCTGCGCCGCGAACTGAACCTCGCGCGGCAGCGACGGCGGCGCTGACCATCGCGCCGCCGCACGTGAGGCACCCACGTCGGCTCGTCCGACGATCTCGTCACGACAGGAGCAGGATTCCCACGAGTGCGCAGCTGACGCCGCAGGCGCCGCGCGGTTATCGGCGCGGCACCAACGGCTACACCCGGATCACGACCGCGCTGTTCGCGGCGGGGATGGCGACGTTCATCTCGATGTACTCGGCGCAGGCCGTCCTGCCGCAGCTCGCTCGCGAGTTCGATGTCTCCCCGGCGACGTCGGCGCTCGCCGTCAGCGCGACGACGGGCGTGCTGGCCTTCGCGATCGTGCCGGCGAGCATCCTGTCGGAGCGGTTCGGGCGCATCCGTGTCATGGCGGCGTCGGCTCTGGTCTCCGCGCTCATCGGCCTGCTCATCCCGCTCGCGCACGATCTCGGTGTCGTGCTCGCCGGTCGCGCGCTGCAGGGCCTGACGCTCGCGGGCGTGCCGGCCGTCGCCATGGCGTACCTCGCGGAGGAGGTCGACGGGCGCGATCTGGGCGCCGCGATGGGCCGTTATATCGCGGGCACGACGATCGGTGGGCTGTCGGGGCGCCTCGTCGCGGGGCTGGCCCTCGACGTCGTCAGTTGGCGGTGGGCGATGGAGGCGGCAGCCGTCGTGGCCCTCGTCTTCACGGCCGTTTTCGTGCGCCTCGCGCCGCCGAGCCGGTTCTTCGCGGCCAAACCGATCGGTGTTCGAGCATCGATGCACAACGTCGCGACGCATCTGCGCAACGCACGCGTCATGGCGCTCGTGGCGATTGCGTTCCTGCTCATGGGCGGGTTCGTGTCGCTCTACAACATCCTCGGCTTCCGTCTGCTCGATGAGCCGTTCGCGCTGCCGCAGGCGCTCGTCAGCCTCGTGTTCGTCATGTACCTGTCGGGGACGGTGACGTCGGCGTGGGCGGGGCGCCTCGCCGACCGGTTCGGCCGCGGCCGGGTGCTGCTCGCGTCGATCGCGTTCATGCTCGTCGGTCTCGCCCTCGCGTGGGTCGACTGGTTGCCCGGCGTGCTCGTCGGCATGCTCGTGTTCACGGGCGCGTTCTTCGCCGCTCATTCGAGCGCTAGCGGTTGGGTGAGCGCCATGGCCGACGAGCACCGCGCGGAGGCCAGTTCCCTCTACCTGTTCGGTTACTACACGGGCTCGTCCGTCGTCGGGGCGCTCGTCGGGCTGCCGTTCTCCCGCTCCGGCTGGGCGGGTGCGAGCCTCTTCGTCGG
>NZ_LSJT01000106.1:0-474 GCF_001556795.1 Dermacoccus sp. CCH2-D9 | reverse complement strand
GAAAAGCCGTTACAGCCGAACGACGTTCGACGTCGGCGCCGCGGTGTCGAAGGGCCGGTGAACACGTGTTCACCGGCCCTTCGCCGTGCGCCTTGACTGCGACACGACGTCACGCCAGGTCGGTTCGACGATCATCGGCGACGGGAACGCTCAGTCGGCGTCGTCGGTGGAGATGACGTCCGCCTGCGAGTTCAGCTCGTGGGCCGGCACCCCCATCTCCTTCTCGGCGTCGCTCTGCTCGTCTCGCGTCGTGTTCTCCTCGTTCGCGGACGTGGCGTTCTTGTCGTTCTCACCGGGCATGGTTGCCTCCCTGCGTTGACGGCGTTCACTGTCGCCTCAACCCTTTCACGGGGCGCCCCGGGCCGCCATCACCTTGCGGTTGATGCCCGACCCGGCACAGGCGCCTCACGAGCCGGGGCACTCGAACCCGAGCATGCGAGAAGGCCCACCGTGAACGGTGGACCTTCTCCGGAG
>NZ_LSJT01000105.1:0-2490 GCF_001556795.1 Dermacoccus sp. CCH2-D9 | reverse complement strand
GTCGGCAGCGTCAGATGTGTATAAGAGACAGCCTTCACCCGCGGCGCGCATCTGCCGAGCGAGCAGACACAGATCGGTGGACGCACCTACGCGCAGTGGCTCTCGGCCGAAGAACACTGACCTACCGGTAGGACGCCGCGCCGCGTTCAGGCGGCGGCGTGGTTCGGTGTCGGGGAAGCTCGGGAGTGAGTTGCTGCGGCTCGGCGGTTCGCGCCTCAGCGCTGGGTGACTTCGACCGGCGCGCGCAGCCACGGCGTCGGCACGAGCGGCACGCTCGTCACCGGCTGATCGGCGCCCACATCGCGGACGAGCACCGCGGCGTGGACGGGCGCGGCGTCCGCTGATCCGTCATCTCGCAGCAGCCACACCGTGGCGTTCTTCGGCACGTCCACACTCGCCCAGCCGTTCGCCGGGACGTCGAGACGTCGGCGCGTCGCTTTCCCGGACGGATCGCTGACGACGAGCGTCACCGACGTCGCCCTCCCTTCGCCCATGACGACGAGTCGGCCGGCGTGGCGCGCCCCGTCGAGACTGGCACCGGCTGCGGCATCAAGCGCCGGGGCGGCGGGCACCCAGGTGAAGTCGCGCGATTTCTTGGACGCCGAGGACGCAAAGGCGGAGGCGATGATGTTCTCCTGCGAGCTCGCGCGCACCGCGGCGACGTCGTCGTCGATGCCGTCGAGCGTGACGTCGAGGCTGCGCCCGACGGGCACCGTCACGACGCGTTCACTCACGTCACCGGCGTCCTTCCCGGACGCCTGGAGGCGCACGACGGCCGCGCGGGAGCCTGGCGCCGCGAGACGCACACGTACGGAGCGGTCGACGACCGGCACGCCGGGCATCTCCTGCACCGGCGCGGGCGGTGCGTACTGGGCGGCGACGTCGTCGCCCTTGCGCTCGGTTTCGCCGACGCGGTCGCGGACACTCGCGACGACCGCACCATCCTCACTACGGACGTGAACGACGACCGCAGCGTGCGCGAGAGCGTCCGCGGGGATGTTGACGCTGACGCGTCCATGCGCGGGCACGGCCTTGTCGGCGATCGCGGCGGAGTCGAGCGCGCCGTCAGCCGCGCGGACGTCGACGTCGACGGACCCCGCGCGTGCGCCCGGGTTGACGAGGGTGACGGTGAGCAGCCTGCCGGGTTGCTTGTCCCCCACCGGAATCCACGCCTCGGCCGTGGCCTGGGTGCAGGCCTGCGCGCTCACGGCGCCGTTCGCCTCGTGGAACTGCGTTGCCGTGATGCCGGGCGCCGAGGCGCCTCGCGCGACGACGTCGAGGGGCCCGTTCTTCCAGGTGCGGGTCATGCTGTGGCCGCGCGCGAGCGTCACGGCTGAGCTGTGACCCGCCTCGTTCACCTGCAGCTGCCCCCCGCCGCCGAGCATCGACGACAGCTGCATCGGCGCCGACGCGAGCGCCAGCGTCGCCGCGTCCTTGCCCTCGCCGCCCGGGCACACGAGCGACGCCGCGTCGACGGGCATCGCGGCGGCGCGGGCCGTCGGCGCCGCTGCCTTCGGCGGGTGGACGGGCGCGGCCTGCGCTGCCAGGACGACGGCGCCCGTCCCGGCGGCAAGGACGCCGGCGCGGATCCACCCCTGAGCGCCCCACGTGCGTGGCCGACTCGTGCGCGAACGGCTCATGCGCGCTCCTTCTTCCGCGTTCCGAACGGCAGCGCGAGGAACGCGACGACACCGAACAGGCCGAGCTGCGCCCAGCGCCAGCCGCGCCACGCCGTCCCGGGATCGATCTCCAGACGACCGCCCGCAGCGCCCAGTTCGTGGGTCGGCAGGTCGCCTGCGACGTGCCGCAGGGGGCGGCCGTCGAGCGTCACGCTCGCGTGCTCGGCGAAGCCCGGCCCAGCCGCGACGGCCACGCGTCGCGCGGCAGCGCCCGCGGGCAGCGTCGTCGAGACGCGCGCATGGTCGCCGCTCACGGGCACGATCGTGCGATTCTCGCCGTCCGTGACGACGACGCGGGCGGCGCGCTCGGCGCCCTCTCCGTCGACGTGGTAGAGCGAGGTGCCGGCGGTGCTCGCCATGGGCGTGAGGCCGTCCACGCCGTCGAGTTCGAGCGAGCGTGCCCCGGGCTCCTGGGTTGCGCTCACGTACGCGACGCCGGCTTCGCGCAGCGCGCGCGCCGCGTCGGATCGATCGGCCGTGGCGTCCGTCAGCGACCCGATCGCCCGCGTGACGGCGGCGGGGGTCCGCATCGTCGGGACGCCGGCGTCGGCAGCCGGCAGCCCGGCCTCGCGGCTGCGGACGGTGAAGTCGGCGGCGTCCGCACGCGCGTGAAGTTCGAGCACGAGAGCCGCGCGGGCGCTGTGTGCCTCGTGGGCGGCGATGGCCGGCAACGGGTCCTCGACGCGCATCAACCGCGTGGTCGTCGGCGACGTCCAGGCCGCGCAGGCCGCCGTCCCGACGGTGACGAGGACGGTGCCCGCGGTGGCCCAGCGCAGCGGGGTGCCGCGCTGTCTCTTATACACATCTGACG
>NZ_LSJT01000104.1:0-12772 GCF_001556795.1 Dermacoccus sp. CCH2-D9 | reverse complement strand
GAACCCGCTGATTAAGAGTCAGCTGCTCTGCCAATTGAGCTATTGGCGCAACGAGAAAGAACTATAGACGACAGCGGCACTTCGGGCCAACTTCGAGCCGCGCCTCGCGTGCGGCGCAACACGATACGCCTCCGACGCGCCCAGCGGGGGATGGGACGCGGCGCGATCGGGGCGATAGATTCGAGACAGAACAGTTCTGACCACAACACACCGGAGACGACTCATGACGAGCCTTCCTGAAGCCGGAGTGGAGCGCCCGTACGGCGATCCGCCGAAGCTCGACGCCAAACCCGACTACAAGGTCGCGTTCAAGCGCGCTGCGGCCAAGTTCTCGCAGGACCAGTGCACCGACTTGGCCGCGTCGCTCACCTACTACTCGGTGCAGGCGATGTTCCCCGCCATCATTGCGGCGGTCTCGACGATCGGGCTGTTCGGCAACGGGCAGAAGACGACGGACAGCGTCATCGAAGCCATCGCGGAGATCGTCGGCAAGAACAAGGACGACATCCCCGAGGGGTTCACGACCTTCATCAACAACCTGCAGGGCGGCGGCGCCGGCCTCGCCTTCATCCTCGGCATCCTGGTGTCGCTGTGGTCGGCGTCGGGCTACGTCAACGCGTTCTCGCGCATGAGCAACCGTATCTACGACGTGGCCGAGGGTCGCCCCGTCTTCAAGCTGCGGCCGTGGCTCTACTTCGTCACGATCGTGGCGTTCGTCCTCGCGATCCTCGCCGCGTTCTCGCTCGTCGTCTCGGGTGGCATCGCGGAGCAGATCTTCGACTCCGTCGGTCTCGGCACGCAGGCTGCGACGGTGTGGGACTGGGCGAAGGTGCCGTTCGTCATCGTCGTCGTCATCTTCATCATCTCGCTGCTGTTCTGGGGTACGCCGAACGTGAAGCGTCCCTTCAAGCAGGCGATGTTCAACCCGGGCGCCATCCTCGCGTTCGTGATCTGGGCGATCGGGACGATCGCCTTCGCCTGGTACGTGTCCAACATGGGCAACTACGGCAAGACGTACGGCCCGATGGCGACGCCGATCATCCTGCTGCTGTGGCTGTGGATCACGAACCTCGCCATGCTCTTCGGTGCGGAGTTCGACTCGGAGACGTTGCGCACGCGCCAGTTGAAGACCGGCTACCCGGCCGAAGAGCTCATCCTCCTGCCCGTGCGTGACGAGAAGGGCATCGACAAGAAGGCGGAGAAGTACGACGCTCTCGTCGAGCAGGCGCACACGCTGCGCCTGTCGTCCGGCGTGCCCGACGAGGCCGTCCGCACGATGCTGCCCGAGGCTCCCAAGGAGCGTTCCGACGAGCGCACGATGGCCGCTCAGGCCGGCTCGAGCGAGAAGCGTCCGACGCGTCCGCAGTCGAAGACGCAGGAAGCCGCTCCGGCGCTCGCCGCGGCCACGAAGGACGAGGCCCCCGACCTCGCGGAAGGCTCCGGCGCCTCACGCGCGGACGGCGTGACGCGTCGTCGCGCCACGGACGACGCCGCGGAGCGCGAGGCGGCGGAGATCGCCGAGGCGCGCGAGGTGCGTCGCCGTCGTGCGCTCGCCGAGAGCCGCCACAAGCGTGAGGAGCGGGAACGTCGTGACGCGCAGCGTCACAAGGTCGAGGCCGAGCAGAAGAAGGCGGAGGCCGAGCGCGCGAAGGAGCGCAAGAAGGCCGAGGCCGAGCGTCCGCTCGAGGAGAAGTGGGCCGAGGTCGAGAACGCACGCAACCGCTACGAGCACCCGAACACGCGCGAGTACCGCGCCGTGACGGCGGAGCGCGAGGAGCGCCGTCGCCGTTGGTTCTCGAACACCACGGCGAACTGAGCACCTGTTCAGCGCGATTCGCCGCCGTGACGTTGCCGCCCCACCCCGCCGAGCGCGGGGTGGGGCGGCATCGTCATGGCGGGGGCGAGGCTCGCTAGGATGTTCGCCGTGACTGACAACGACCGCGCCCACACCGACCGCATCGTCTGGATCGACTGCGAGATGACGGGCCTCGACCTGGAGAACGACGCCCTCATCGAGGTAGCCGCGCTCGTCACCGACTTCGAGCTGAACCAGCTGGGTGACGGCGTCGACGTCGTCATCAAGCCCGAGCCGGCAGCCCTCGAGCAGATGGGTGACTTTGTGCGCGACATGCACACCAGGTCCGGGCTGCTCGCCGAGCTCGACGAAGGGGTC
Source organism: Dermacoccus sp. CCH2-D9 (assembly GCF_001556795.1). NCBI lineage: Bacteria > Bacillati > Actinomycetota > Actinomycetes > Micrococcales > Dermacoccaceae > Dermacoccus > Dermacoccus sp. CCH2-D9. Next base: position 10,599 of record NZ_LSJT01000104.1, on the reverse strand, counting down.
AGCATGGAGGAAGCGCAGGCGCTCGTGCTCGAGTACGTCATGCAGCATGCGCCCGAGGCGGGGAAGGCGCCGCTCGGTGGCAACACGGTCTCGACCGACCGCGGCTTCCTCGAGCGCGACATGCCGCAGCTCGCGGGGCACCTGCACTACCGCACGATCGACGTGTCGTCGATCAAGGAACTTTCGCGGCGTTGGTACCCCCGCGCCTACTTCAACGCGCCCGCCAAGCACGGCGGCCACCGCGCCCTCGCCGACATCCGCGAGTCGATCGCGGAGCTGCGTTACTATCGCGAGGCTGTCTTCGTGCCCGCTCCCGGCCCGACGTCGAACGAGGCGCAGGTCATCGCCAAGCGCTACGAGGTTGGCCCCTGACGCCGGACGCGTCCCTGATTGGGCGCGGCGGCCCTGTTTCGGGTATATTCGTCCGCGCTGCCTGACACGGTGACGTGGACGGCGCATGGTGGGTATAGCTCAGCAGGTAGAGCACCTGGTTGTGGTCCAGGATGTCGCGGGTTCAAGTCCCGTTACTCACCCCAAGCAAGTGGCCCCCAGAGCGATCTGGGGGTTTTCTTGTTTACCCGCTCTCGGCGGGTGAGTCCCTGTAGCTCAGCTGGATAGAGCAAGAGCCTTCTAATCTCTAGGTCGCGAGTTCGAATCTCGCCGGGGGCACCGAAGCGGCTCGACCGCGGCGTGCGCTGCGCTGCCGTGCTAAGGCGACGCCATGTCGTCGCGCGCCGATGTCACGCCCATGTCTCGCTCATGACGCCCCTGCTCCGCGCGCTGAGCCGCCCGCCTCCGCCACATCGGGGTCGTGGGCCCCACATCACCTCCTCGCGACGCGAATCACGTCACATCACCATGCCCTCATGCACCCCGATGCACTCTCAGACTCCTCCATGCTTTAGGTTTGCCTTACCTAAACGTTTGGCTGTGAGGAGTGCGTGGTGTTCGGCAACTATCTGGTCGGGCTTCGAGAGGGGCTGGAGGCGTCGCTCGTCGTCGTCATCCTCGTGGCCTACCTGGTGAAGTCGGGTCGGCGCCACCTGCTCGGGCGCATCTGGCTCGGCGTCGCCGCCGCCATCGCGATCTCCCTCGCCTTCGGCGCCGCCCTCACGTACGGCCCCCGCGGCCTGACGTTCGAGGCCCAGGAGGCAATCGGTGGCACGCTGTCGATCGTCGCCGTCGGCTTCGTCACCTGGATGATCTTCTGGATGGCACGCTCCGCCCGCAGCCTGTCGGGCGATCTGAAGAGCCACGTCGACCGCGCCGCGGACGCCTCGCGCGCCTCCCTCGTCGTCGTGGCGATGCTCGCCGTCGGCCGTGAGGGCCTCGAGACGGCCCTGTTCCTGTGGGCAGCCACGCAGGCTGCGAGCTCGGGGGAGGGCTCGTCGAGCGCGCCGCTCATCGGCGCCGGGCTCGGCCTGCTGACGGCCGTCGTCATCGCCTGCCTCCTCTACCGCGGTGCGCTGTCGCTCAACCTGTCGAAGTTCTTCACCTGGACCGGCGGCTTCCTCATCTTCGTCGCGGCCGGCGTCCTCGCGTACGGCGTGCACGACCTGCAGGAGAGCGGTGTGCTGCCGGGCCTCAACTCCCTCGCGTTCGACGTCAGCGAACAGATCCCGCCGTCGTCGTGGATCGGCACGCTGCTCAAGGGCACGTTCAACTTCTCACCGGCGACGACGTGGTTCGAGCTCGCCGTCTGGGTTGCCTACATCGCGATCGTCCTGCCGATGTTCATCGTGCGCGTGCGCGCACCCCACCCCCCGAAGGCCTCGGGCTCCGCCGTGGCCACGAAGCAGAAGGCAACAGCATGATTCTCCCCACCCGCACCGCACGGGCATTCGCGTTCACCAGCATCGCCGGCTTGGCGCTCACCGGGTGCACGAGCAACTCGAAGGATTCCAAGGGCAACGGCAAGCTGACGGTCTCCTCCACGTCGAGCGAGTGCAAGGTCTCGGCCTCGGAGGCACCCTCGGGCACCCTGTCGTTCAGCGTCAAGAACGACGGCGACAAGGTCACCGAGTTCTACCTGCTCGGTTCGGACCGCCTCCGCATCGTCGGCGAGGTCGAGAACATCGCACCGGGCCTGACGCGTGAACTCGTCGTCAAGGCCGCGCCGGGCACGTACTACACGGCCTGCAAGCCGGGCATGGTCGGCAAGGGCATCCAGTCGAAGTTCACCGTCACCGACTCCGGCGCCGACCTCACACCGACGGGGGCCGACAAGGCGCTCGTCGACGAGGCCGACAAGCAGTACCAGGCCTACGTCAAGGATCAGGCGACGCAGCTGAGCGCGCAGACGACGACGTTCGTCAACCTCTACAAGAGCGGCAAGGACGCCGAGGCGCGCGCCCTCTACGCGAAGGCGCGCCTGCACTGGGAGCGCGTCGAGCCCGTCGCCGAGTCGTTCGGCGACCTCGACCCCAAGATGGACCTGCGCGAGGCCGACCTCGAGAAGGGCCAGGAGTGGACCGGCTGGCACCGCATCGAGAAGGATCTGTGGCCGCCGAAGTCGGGCTACACCGAGATGAGCAAGACCGAGCGCAACAAGATCGCCGACCAGCTCCTCAGCGATACCAAGACGTTCGAGACGCGCACCAAGACGACGACGTTCACCGCCGACAAGATCGCCAACGGCGCGAAGTCCCTCATGGACGAGGTCGCCACGGGCAAGGTCACCGGCGAGGAGGAGATCTGGTCGCACACCGACCTCTACGACTTCCAGGGCAACGTCGACGGCGCACGCATCGCGTGGGAGAACCTGCGTCCGCTGCTCAAGAAGAAGGACGCGAAGCTCGACACGTCGATCGCGACGAAGTTCGCGGCGCTGCAGAAGTTGCTCGACAAGCACCGCGTCTCCGGTTCCGGAGACGACGCCGTCTTCAAGAGCTACGACAAGCTGTCGAAGGCCGAGGTCAAGGAACTCTCCGACGCGGTCAACGCGCTCAGCGAACCGCTGTCGAAGCTGACGGCGACCGTCACGTCCTGACACCGGCGTCGAAGCGCCCTACCCTGGGTGGGGCGCTTCGACGGTGGTCGTCACGACGATCGCAGCGACCGGATCCGCGTCAGAGCGGATCGACACGACGTGCAGAAGGATGGGTGAAGTGACGCAGCTGTCGCGCCGCGGGATGTTCGGTGTCGCAGGAGGCGGCGCAGCCGCAGGGCTGGCCGGATTCGCCGGGGGGTGGGGTGCCTCTCAGGCTTCCGCGAACCCGGCTCCCGACGCCTCGGCGCGCACCTACCCGTTCTTCGGCGCCCACCAGAGCGGCATCGTCACCCCGGCACAGGACCGGCTCTACTTCGCCGCGTTCGACGTCACCGCGAGCACCCGAGACGACCTCGAGACGCTCCTACGTGCCTGGAGTTCCGCCGCCGAACGCATGATGCGCGGGCTGCCGGCGTCGGACGAGGTGACGTCCTACGACGCCCCCCCGGCCGACACGGGTGAGGCCGACGGGCTCGGCGCGGCCGGCCTGACGATCACGTTCGGCTTCGGCCCCACCTTGTTCCGCACGAGCGACGGCAAGGATCGTTTCGGCCTGGCGAAGAAGCAGCCGAAGGAACTGCGCGAGCTGCCGCACTTCCCGGCCGACAAGCTCGACCCGCATCGAAGCGGCGGTGACCTCTGCGTCCAGGCCTGCGCCGACGACCCGCAGATCGCCGTCCACGCCATCCGCAACCTCACCCGCATCGCCTTCGGCCTCGCCGCGCTGCGCTGGGCGCAGCTCGGCTTCGGTCGCACCAGCTCGACGTCGACGGCGCAGGCGACGCCGCGCAACCTGTTCGGGTTCAAGGACGGCACGGCCAACATCAAGGCCGAGTCGCAGGACGTCGTCGACGAGCACGTGTGGGTCTCGAAGGGCGACGACGCCGCAGCCGACTGGATGGCCGGCGGCTCGTATCTCGTGGCGCGCCGCATCACGATGCACCTCGAGACGTGGGATCGCACGAGCCTGCGCGAGCAAGAGACCCTCATCGGCCGCGACCGCGCCGAAGGAGCGCCGCTGTCGGGCGGCAAGGAGTTCGACGAACCACGCTTCGACGTCACCGGCCGCGAGAACAAGCCCCTCATCGCCAAGAACTCGCACGTCTTCCTCGCCCACCCGAAGAACAACAAGGGCGTCCAGATGCTGCGGCGCGGCTACAACTTCACCGACGGCAACGATGCGCTCGGTCGCCTCGACGCGGGGCTGTTCTTCCTCGCGTACGTGCGCCGCCCGTCGACGCAGTACATCCCGATGCAGATGCGCATGTCCCGCGAGGATGCCCTCATGGAATACCTGCAGCACACCGGATCCGGGCTGTTCGCCATTCCGCCGGGCGCGCGCGACGGTTCCTACGTCGGGCAGACGCTGCTCGAGGGCTGACGGCGCGGCGGCGCTCGAAGCGCTACGACGCTCAAAGGCGACGACGCTCGGAGGTAGCAGCGCGCGGGATGGCGACGTGGTCGGCAGGGCATCAGGCGTTGATGCCACAGCGCCGTCATGGCATCCGGGAACGGTCGATGCGCCGAGCGAGTTGAGCCGCACGCGCGCACCGGCAAGACTGACAGGGTGAACGAACCCTTCAACGCCGCCCGGCTGCACGCAGCAGTCGGTGAGCTGCGCGCCGCCGTCGCGGCCAACGTCCTCCCGTTCGAGACGGCTGACGCGGCGGTCGCTCGGCGCTCGCAGCACGAGCTCGTCGCGCAACTCGACGACTACGTCATGCCCCGCCTCGAATCGCTCGACGCGCCGCTGCTCGCCGTCATCGGTGGATCGACGGGTGCGGGCAAGTCGACGCTCGTCAACTCGATCGTGCGCGAGCAGGTGACGCGCTCGGGTGTCCTGCGCCCGACGACGCGCGCGTCGGTTCTCATCCACCACCCGAGCGACACGCACTGGTTCATCGACGAGCGGGTGCTGCCCGGCCTGTCACGCCTGACCGGCAGTGCGACGCAGGGTGACGACCCGTCGTCGCTGCGGCTCGTCGCGTCGGCGTCCGTGCCGCGCGGGCTGGCGCTGCTCGACGCGCCCGACATCGACTCCGTCGTCTCCGCGAACCGCGACCTGGCCCGACAGCTGCTGTCGGCCGCCGACCTGTGGCTGTTCGTCACGACCGCGGTGCGCTACGCCGACGCGGTGCCGTGGGAGATGCTCGAGCAGGCCACGGAGCGCGGGACGTCCGTCGCTGTCGTCCTCGACCGGGTGCCGCGCGAGGCGATCGACGAGGTGCAGGCCGACCTCGCGCGCATGCTCGCCGCGCAGGGGCTGGGCCGTGCGCCGGTGTTCGCGGTCGCCGAATCGCCGCTCGACGACAACGGCATGCTGCCGCAGGCCGAAGTCGCGCGCATCACCGAGTGGCTCAACTCGCTCGCGAGCGACGCGATGTCGCGGCAGGCCGTCATCCGCCGCACCCTCGACGGCGCCCTCGACTCGCTGGCGCCGCGGGCACGGGCGAGCGTCGCGGCGGCGCGGGCCCAGGAGGATGCCCACGCCCGGCTGAGCGACGTGGCCCACGAGGCCTATCGCGAGCACCTGCAGGAGGTGGCCGAAGGTCTTGAGGACGGCACGCTGCTGCGTGGCGAGGTGCTCGCGCGGTGGCAGGAGTTCGTCGGTACGGGTGAGCTGTTCAAGCAGTTCGAGGCCGGCGTCAGCCGCCTGCGCGACCGCGTCTCCGCTCTGTTCACCGCGCGGACGGAGAAGGCCGCACCCGCGAAGGATCTGGGGGAGGCGCTGCAGTCCGGGGTGGCGCAGCTCGTCACCTCACACGCTGAATCGGCAGCCCTCGACGCCGGCCGCGGCTGGCGCCTCGACGACGCGGGCAAACCGCTCGTGACGCGTCACCCCGAGCTGACCTCAGCCAGTCCGCAGGTGGCCGACCACATCGAGCGGCTCGTGCGCGACTGGCAGGGCGACGTGCTCGAGCTCGTTCGCTCCGAAGCCGGTGAGAAGCGCTCGACGGCGCGTTTCCTCGCGTTCGGCGTCAACGGCATCGCCGTGCTGCTCATGATCGTGACGTTCGCCTCGACAGGCGGCCTGACGGGCGCTGAGGTCGGCATCTCCGCCGGCTCGTCCGTGCTCGCGCAGCGCCTGCTCGAGGCGATCTTCGGCGACCAGGCCGTTCGCTCGCTCGCCAAGGCGGCCCGCGGTCTGCTCATCGAGCGCGTCGAGGCGCTCTTCGCCGCCGAGGAACGTCGCTACGACGCTGCGCTCGGTGAGGTGGCTTTGCCGAAGCAGGCGGCGGCTCGCATCGAGACGGCGCTCACCCATGTCGAGGAGGCGCGATGAGCTGGAAGCCGTTCGGACGCGAGCGGCGCGAACGCGCCGAGGTCGTCGCCCCCGTTGCGCGCGAGGAGGTCGACGGCCGCGCCGCCGCGCTGCAACGCGCGCTGACGCTCGGTGGGCCCGCCTTGCCCGCGGACGATGTCGCCGTCGCCCGCAAGCTGCTGGCGCGCGTCGCCGAGCGCTCACGGATCGGCGGTGACCACACCGTCGTCGCGCTCGCCGGGGCGACCGGCTCCGGCAAGTCGAGCCTGTTCAACGCGCTCGTCGGCGAGCCCGTCTCGCGGGTCGGCGCGCGCCGCCCGACGACGTCACGGGCCGCCGCGGCGATCTGGGGTGAGAGCGTTCCGAGCGAGTTGCTCGACTGGCTCGACGTGCCCTCACGCCATCAGGTGCACGCCGCGATGCCACGTCATGCCGAGCTCGACGGGCTCGTCCTGCTCGACCTTCCCGACTTCGACTCCCGTGTGCGTGAGCACCGTGCGGAGGCCGATCGCGTGCTCGAGCTGTGCGATCTGTTCGTGTGGGTCACCGACCCGCAGAAGTACGCCGACGCGGTGCTGCACGAGCAGTACGTCCGTCAGCTCGCGGTCGCGAAGGCGACGTCGATCGTCGTGCTCAACCAGGCCGATCGGTTGACGCCGGAGGGGGCCGACAGCTGCCTCGCCGACCTGAGTCGCCTCCTCGTCGAGGACGGGCTGACGGACGCGCTCGTGCTGCCCACCTCGACGGTCGTCGACGGCGGTGTGACGACCCTCGTCGACGCTCTCGCGGACGTCGTGCAGGCCAAGAATGCCGCCGATCGGCGTCTCGCGGGCGATCTGCGGCATCAGGCCCAGCGGCTCAGCTCGCACGTCGGAGCGGTGCGCGAGCATCGCACGAGTGGGACGAACGCCGAGCTCGTCTCCGCCCTCGCGCAGTCGGCCGGTGTGGGGGTGGTGCTCGACGCCGTCGAGCGCGACTACCGCACAGAGGCGGCACGGCGCACCGGATGGCCGTTCACGCGCTGGTCGCAGAAGCTCAAGGCGCGGCCGCTCGCGCGGCTCGGGCTCGACAAGCAGGTGTCCGACGGCATGAGCCGCGGTGATCGGCGCGTCGTGCTCGGCAAGTCGTCGCTGCCTCCCGCGACGCCGGCCGCGCGCGCTGCGGTCGACCTCGCGACGAGGCGTCTCGGGGAGAAGGCTGCGGACGGCCTGCCGGACCCCTGGGCAGACGAGGTGCGCAGCGCCGCGACGGGGCGTGACGGCGCCATGGCCGACGCGCTCGACCAGGCCGTGCTGCGCACGCCGTTGCGCGGACGCTTCCCGGGTTGGTGGGCCGCGGCGTCGGCGCTGCAGTGGGCCTTCGCCGGTGTCGCGCTGGCCGGGGCCGCGTGGTTGATCGTGCTCGCGTTGCTCGGCACGATGCAGATCCACGTGGGCGTCCCGACGATGGCGGGTGATTGGCTGCCCATCCCGCTCGTCATGCTCGCCGGCGGGTTGCTCGCGGGGTTGTTGCTCACGGTCCTCACGCGGACCCTCGCTCGGACGGGAGCCCGACGCGCACGTCAGGATGCGCAGGAGCGCCTCGACGAGGCCATCGCGCAGGTGGCGTCGGAGCGCATCATCGCGCCCGTCGAGGCGGTCGTGAGGCGCCACGACGACACGGCACGGGCGCTCGCGGAGGCGTCTGCCTGAGCCGCGGGCGATGGTTGCGGTGCTGGTGGGTGGGGGCTCTGCGGACGGTACGGCCGTGGGTCAGGCGCGGGGGTGACGTGGTTCGGCTCCGGGCTGGGGATGGTGACGCTGCGTCGCGGCCGTCCCCAGGCGAGCCGTGCCAGCTGTGAATCTGCCCTCCCAGGCAGCGCTCGGGAGGGCCTATCCACAGCATCGGTGACGGTGGGACGCGCGGGGCGGACGAACCTGCCTAGCGTCGGGATCACGACCGGCCGAGGTGGCCGGCGCGACGCCTGACGCGGCCGCGGCCGCAGTGGAGGAACCACCATGAACGAGGTAGCGATCGACATCAGCGGCACCGTCGTCACCGACCCGGTGCTGCGCCAGACGAAGACAGGGGATGCGTTCCTCACGTTCCGGATGGCGGTCAACGAACGCCGCTGGAACGCGCAGGAGAACACGTGGAGCGACGGTGCGTCGCAGTTCTTCAGCGTGACGGCGTTCCGCACGCTCGCGGGCAACGCTTATCACTCGCTCGCGAAGGGTCAGCACGTCATGGTCTCGGGTCGGCTGCGGCTCAGTCAGTACGTCGCGCAGGACGGCTCGCAGCGCATGAGCGTGCAGATCGACGCGCACGACATCGGCGCCTCCCACAAGTTCGGGCAGACGTCGTTCAGGAAGTGCTCCGACCCCGTCATCCCGAGCTCCGACCGCCTCGCCGACGACATCGTCACGGAGGTGACGCGCACGGTGGAGAACGAGCAGTTCGGCCGCAGCGAACCCGCGTCCGACGAGGAAGCCACCGAGGGGCGCCGCGCGCTCGTCGACGCCTGAGACGGCGAGGCCGGCCGGACGGTGAGCACGTCACCGCCCGGCCGGGCGGACGTCGGGCCCCGCACGCGCCGCGGAAAGTCGCGTCGAACGGCTTGCAACCGATAGCCTCGGGCGCATGGCTGAGTTCATCTACACCATGACCAAGGCGCGCAAGGCCGTTGGCGACAAGGTGATCCTCGACGACGTGTCGATGTCGTTCTACCCCGGCGCCAAGATCGGCGTCGTCGGCCCCAACGGCGCCGGCAAGTCCACCATCCTCAAGATCATGGCGGGGCTCGACCAGCCCAGCAACGGCGAGGCACGCCTGTCCCCGGGCTACAGCGTCGGCATCCTGCTGCAGGAGCCGCCGCTCAACGAGGAGAAGGACGTGCGCGGCAACGTCGAGGAAGGCCTCGGCCAGATCAAGGTCGACCTCGACCGGTTCAACGAGATCTCCGCCGAGATGGGCGAACCCGACGCCGACTTCGACGCCCTCATGGAGGAGATGGGCAAGCTCCAGGAGAAGATCGACGCGGCTGACGCGTGGGACATCGACTCCCAGCTCGAGCAGGCCATGGACGCCCTGCGCTGCCCGCCCGGTGACGCCGACGTCTCCGTCCTCTCCGGTGGTGAGAAGCGCCGCGTCGCGTTGTGCAAGCTGCTGCTGCAGAAGCCCGACCTTCTCCTGCTCGACGAGCCCACCAACCACCTCGACGCCGAATCCGTCCTCTGGCTCGAACAGCACCTTGCGAGCTACCCGGGCGCCGTCCTCGCCGTCACCCACGACAGGTACTTCCTCGACAACATCGCCGGCTGGATCTGCGAGGTCGACCGCGGTCGTCTCTACCCGTACGAGGGCAACTACTCGACGTACCTCGAGAAGAAGCAGGAGCGCCTCACCGTCCAGGGCAAGAAGGACGCGAAGCTCGCCAAGCGCCTCAAGGAAGAACTCGAGTGGGTCCGCTCCAACGCGAAGGCCCGCCAGACGAAGTCGAAGGCACGCCTCGCGCGTTACGAGGAGATGGCCGCCGAAGCCGAGCGCACCCGCAAGCTCGACTTCGAGGAGATCCAGATCCCGCCGGGCCCGCGCCTCGGCGCGCAGGTCATCGAGGTCAACGACCTGAAGAAGGGCTTCGGCGACCGCGTCCTCATCGACGGGCTGTCGTTCACGCTGCCGCGCAACGGCATCGTCGGCGTCATCGGCCCCAACGGCGTCGGCAAGACGACCCTGTTCAAGACGATCGTCGGCTTCGAAGAGCCAGACGCCGGCACCGTGAAGATCGGTGAGACGGTCAACATCAGCTACGTCGACCAGAACCGCGCCGGCATCGACCCCGAATCGACTCTGTTCGAGGTCGTCTCCGAAGGAAACGACCACATCCAGGTCGGCCAGGTCGAGATCCCCGCACGCGCCTACGTCTCGCAGTTCGGGTTCAAGGGCCCCGACCAGCAGAAGAAGGCCGGCGTCCTGTCCGGCGGTGAACGCAACCGCCTCAACCTCGCCCTCACCCTGAAGCAGGGCGGCAACCTGCTGCTGCTCGACGAACCGACCAACGACCTCGACGTCGAAACCCTCGGATCCCTCGAGAACGCGCTGCTCAGCTTCCCCGGCTGCGCTGTCGTCATCAGCCACGACCGCTGGTTCCTCGACCGCGTCGCGACGCACATCCTCGCCTACGAAGGCACCGACGAGAACCCCGCCGCGTGGTACTGGTTCGAAGGAAACTTCGACGCCTACGAGAAGAACAAGATCGAACGCCTCGGCGCCGAAGCAGCACGCCCCCACCGCGTCACACACCGCCGGCTCACCCGCGACTGAGGATCAAGCGCGCGAAGGTAGGACCGCAGCGAAGCGAGGATCCTGC
>NZ_LSJT01000103.1:0-9838 GCF_001556795.1 Dermacoccus sp. CCH2-D9 | reverse complement strand
CCTACCCGGCCACCGACGCGCTCAACCGACTACACCCTCGTTCGTGAAGAGCCGGCTTGCACTCAGGAGAGAGGCGCGTCGGTGTGGCGCACGAGAAAGCCGGGTGCGTCTTGCATGTTTCACGTGAAACACGCGAGCTGCACCCGGCCTCGTGGCATCGATCGTCAGTTCGTCGGGAACCCGAGGTCGACCTGGCTCTGCGTCGGGTCGGGCCAGCGCGTCGTGACGACCTTGCGGCGCGTGTAGAAGTTGAACGCCTCCGCGCCGTACATGTGGGTGTCGCCGAACAGCGACTTCTTCCAGCCGCCGAAGCTGAACGAGCCGACGGGCACCGGGATCGGCACGTTGACGCCGACCATGCCGACCTCGATGGCGAACTCGAACTCGCGGGCGCTCTTGCCGTCACGCGTGAAGATCGCGACGCCGTTGGCGAACTGGTTCGCGTTGATGAGTTCGACGGCGTCCTCGAACGTCTCGACGCGCACGACCGACAGCACCGGGCCGAAGATCTCCTCGTCATAGACCTTCATGCCGGGCTTGACGTGGTCGACGAGGCTCGTGCCGATGAAGAAGCCGCTCTCGTCGAAGTGCTTCTCGCGGCCATCCACGACGACGCGCGCACCCTCGTGGGTGGCGCCGGCGACGTACGAGGCGACACGGTCGCGCGCCTCGCGCGTGATGAGCGGACCCATCTCGGAGCGCTCGTCGAAGCCGTCACCGATGACGAGCTTGCCCATGCGCTCGGCGATCTTGTCGACGAGCGGGTCGGCGACCTCACCGACGGCGACGAGCACCGACACGGCCATGCAGCGCTCGCCCGCCGAGCCGTACGCGGCGCTGACGGCGGCGTCGGCGGCGGCATCGAGGTCGGCGTCCGGCATGACGACCATGTGGTTCTTCGCGCCGCCGAGGGCCTGCACGCGCTTGCCGTTCTTGGAGGCGCGCTCGTAGATGTACTGCGCGATCGGCGTGGACCCGACGAAGGAGACGGCCTTGATGTCGTCATGGTCGAGGATGCCGTCGACGGCCTCCTTGTCGCCGTTGACGACGTTGAGCACGCCGTCGGGCAGGCCTGCGTCCTTGAACGCCTGCGCGATCCACAGCGCGGCGGAGGGGTCGCGCTCGCTCGGCTTGAGGATGACGGTGTTGCCGCACGCGATCGCCGTCGTCACCATCCACAGCGGCACCATGGCCGGGAAGTTGAACGGCGTGATGCACGCGACGATGCCGACGGGCTGGCGCACCGAGTGGACGTCGACGCCCGAGGAGACCTGCTCGGAGAACTCGCCCTTGAGGTGGTGCATGAGGCCCGCGCAGTACTCGACGTTCTCGAGGCCGCGCACGACCTCGCCCGCGGCGTCCGAGACGACCTTGCCGTGCTCAGCCGTGATGATGCGCGCGAGTTCGTCGCTCTTCGCCGTGACGATCTCGCGCAGCTTGAACATGACGGCGGCGCGCTTCGTCAGGCCGGTCGCGCGCCAGGCCGGCAGGGCGGCACGTGCGGCGTCGACGGCCTGCTCGAGGTCACTGACGCTCGCGAGCGCGACGCGACCGCTCACCTCACCCGTCGCGGGGTTGAACACGTCCTGTTCTCGGCCGGTTCCGGCGACCTCGCCGCCGTTGATCCAGTGGCCGATCTGCTTGATGTCACTCATGGTTCACACCTTCGTCTCGTGGGTCCCGCGATGTGCTCGTGGCTGTCTGCGGGGTTCTGGGTGGTCAGTGGTGCGAGCGCCGCGTCGGGCTCGGTGGTGGTGGCGCGTGGGGCCAGCGATGGTGCCGCGTCGGGCCGGGGCTGGTCGTCCGTGGCCACGCGACTCGCGCGGGCGCGCGGTCAGGCGTCGCGGCGTGCGCCGCCGTGGACGTAGCCCTCGGGCAGGCCTTCGGCGTCAGGGTCGACGGCGGCGATGACGACGGTGCAGTCGAGCTCGCCGCCACCACCGTCGACGGCTTCGGCGAGGCGTTGCGCGGACAGGCCCGTCGCGGGCAGGTGCAGGCCGTGATCGGCCGCGGCAGCGAGGGCGAGACCGATGTCCTTGAGCGCCAGATCCGCGCGGAACGACGCGGCGAACTCGTTGTTGACCGCGGCCGTCTCGACGACGCCGGGCACGGGATACCACGTCTGCAGCGCCCACGAGTTGCCCGAGGAGACGCTCGCGATCTGGTGGAACGTCTTCGCGTCGAGGCCGAGCTTCTTCGCGAGTGTGGCCGCTTCCGAGAGGCCCTGCACGGCGACGAACAGCATCATGTTGTTGACGATCTTCGCGGCCTCACCTGTCGTCGGGCCGCCCGTGGCGAAGAAGTTGCCGCACATGGGCTCGATGAACTGGCGCGCACGTTCGACGTCGGCGTCCGCACCGCCGACCATGAACGTCAGCGAGCCGGCCTCGGCGCCGGAGATTCCGCCGCTGACGGGCGCGTCGACGAAGTGCAGGCCCTTCGCGGCGGCCGCGTCGTGCACGGCCTGGCAGGTCGCGATGTCGACGGTCGAGGAGTCGATGAGCATCTGCTCGGGCGTCGCATGGGCGAGGATGCCGTCGTCGCTCCAGGGTTGGGAGCCGTCGGCCGCCTGAGCAGCTCCGAAGTAGACGGCGCGCACGTGCTCGCCCTTGGGCAGCATCGTGATGACGGCGTCGGCGCCTTCCATGGCCTCCGGCGCGCTGCCGGCCAGCTCGACGCCCGCTTCGGCGGCAGCCGCGCGGCAGGCATCGACGACGTCGTGGCCGCGGACGGTGAAACCTGCCGCGATGAGGTTCTTCGCCATGGGCAGGCCCATGTTTCCGAGGCCGATGAACGCGACGGTGGTCATGATGCTCCCCTGGGGTCGTGGGTGCGCACACGCCATGGGTGGGCGTGAGCGACGATGCTCGATGCCCGCCACTCTATGACCTGCATCACACCGCCAGTGGATCGGGGCCCACCCGGCGCGCTCTCGTCACCCGCGCGCGACGGCGCCCTTCGCCGCGGCCCACGACCCGAAGTGCTGACGCATCGCAGCGCCACTGGGCGCCGTGCGGCCGGCGTCGGATTCGCTCTTCACCCACGCGCCGTAGGCGGTGAAGGAGGTCGACGCGACGTCGGGGCGGCCGTCGTCGGCTGCGGCGGCGAGGAAGGCGGCGACGGCCGCGCGGTAGTCGTCGTCGGAGAACGAGCCGGCGCCGCGCGAGCGTCCGACGTTCGCCGTCAGCCCGAGCGCCTCGGCGGCGCGCGCCCACGACCCGCCGCCGAGGCGCTGACGGATCGTCTGCGACGTCGGCGGCCACACCGCCACACCGACGCGGGCGACGATGCCCCGCTCCTCGAGATACGCGCTGCGCGCCGCGTCATACTGCGCGGCGCTGATCGACGAACCACCGGCCGCGGGTGACCCGCCCGTCACCCGCTCGTGGAGGAGGCGATACGCGGCTTCGGGGCTCTCGTCGTCCATGGGGTCATTGTGGCGCACCCGCCCCGCCATGCCGGCCGTCGTGTCGATACGCCGGACGACGGCCCACGAGGCGTCTGCGTCGACACCAGAGAGAATACGAGGCCGCCGATGGATGAATGCGGCATCGGGCTCCCGTCGTCCGACGTCAAGTACGGCGTCCGGCAACGTATACCGGCGACGTCGTCGTCATCGTCGAGACGGTGCGGCGACTACGCGACTACGCGACCGCGCGGCCGTCGCCATGTCTGCCCGAAAACGCATCCTGCATGACGCGCTTTCGGGCAATGATCAGGCGCCGGGTCGTCGCTGTCCGCGTGGTGATGGCGATGGTAGATCCCCGGACGAATGTGACCGAAAATCGCACAGGGGAACGAGAATCGCCGAAGGGGACGGGATTCGTAGGGGTGAGCAGCGACGGCGGCGACGTGGTGCGGCGAGGACTCGACGGGTCGAAGAGCCCTCCCAGGCCTGGCCGGCCTGGAGGTTCCGCCGCATCCACCCCGTCGGGCGTTGCATGCCGCTGCCGTGCGAATTATCGTGGAAAACATGGCAAAAATTGCATTCCTCACCAGTTCTGAAGGCATCGAAAGCGTCGAGCTGACCGACCCCTGGAAGGCCGTCGCCGACGCGGGCCACACGCCCGTCCTCATCTCGCCCGAGTCGGGCGAGGTGGACCTGTTCGACCACCTCGAGAAGTCGGGCACGCAGAAGGTCGACGTCGAGCTGTCGGACGCCGACATCAACGACTACGCCGCGCTCGTGCTGCCCGGTGGCGTCGCCAACCCCGACAACCTGCGCGCCGTGCCGGAAGCCGTCGACTTCGTCCGCCAGTTCGTCACGGGCGGCAAGCCCCTCGCGGCCATCTGCCACGCTCCGTGGATGCTCATCGAGGCCGACGTCGTGCGCGGCAAGCGCGTCGCGTCGTTCCCGAGCCTCCAGACGGACATCCGCAACGCCGGCGGCGAATGGGTCGACGAAGAGGTCGTCATCGACGCGAACCTCATCACGAGCCGTAACCCCGACGACCTGCCCGCCTTCGACAAGGCGCTCCTCGACGCGGTCGAGAAGGCCTCCGTCTGAGGTTGGCCTCGACAACGTCTCCTCGTGAGGCTTGTCGCCAGTGGGTTCCTGGCTGAGGTTCACCCCTCATGCGACGCCCCGGTTCGTCGGATCTGCTCACGCTGCCGACTGCCGGGGCGTTTGCATGTCCAGCGCTGCCCCAACGGCGAGTTTCGTCCACATCGGCGGTCTTCAGTCACATTCGTCCTCGGCTCGGCGCCCATCAGCCTCCCCACGTTGGACGCCGGCCTCGCCACCCCCGCACGTCAGCGGGCGTCTGAGACGCAGGGACGCGCAGGAGGCGTCAGCCGAAGATCGCAGGGACGGCGTTGAACTCGAGCATCGGAGCGAGCAGGACGTCGCCCTCCGGCTCGCGCAACTGTGCCTTCGTGAACCACCGCAGTTCCTCGATCTCGGCGGCGACGCGCGGCGTCTGCGTCAGCTCTCCGGGGTAGGTGAACACGTGGGACTCGAGCGCGAAACCTGGTTCGTTCGCCGCGTCGGAGCGGAACTCGCCGAGCGGCTCGAGCTCGGCCGCCGAGACCACGAGCCCCAGCTCCTCCTCGACCTCACGCGACGCCGTCTGAGCGAACGTTTCTCCGTCCTCGAGCTTGCCGCCGGGCAGCATGAACCGCTGCGTGCCGCGCTTGCGGACCGTCAGCACGTGACCTTCGGCGTTCCGAAAGACGACCGCAGCGACCCGAATGAGCTCCTCCTCCACCATTCTTCCAACCCTAGATGTTGAGCCCCGTGACGTTCCGGGGCTCGACCGAATTCACCGCCAGCCCACGGACAGCGGCACGGGGGCGGCGCGATCCACCGGCGCTTCGATTCGCATGAACACAGATTCCTATGACCCGCAGCGTCGACGCGAGGCGGCATAGTGAAGACGTGACTCCCGGCAATGCCCCTTTCCTCCCGTCGGTCGCTGATCGTGCGCAGCGACGCGCGTTCGAAGCGTTGCTCGCGCTGCCGCGAGCCGTTCGTCATCGTGCCGCAGGCCAACCGCACATCGTCGACGGTGGGGCGCTCGACCCCGACATCACCGTCGGGTTGAAGGTGCTCGGACGCATCGGAGGCAAAGAGCTCGACGAGCGCTCGGTCGCTGACGCCCGTCACGCTCTCGCAGCCGAATCGTGGCTCTTCGCAGGTGAACTCGCTGACGTTGCGAACGTCGAAGATGTCGTCCTCGACGGCTCGTCGTACGGCGCGGGAGACATCCCCGCCCGCCTGTACCGCCCGCACCCCTCGCCCGTGACGGTGGTGGGCAAGCATGCGCGCGTCGTCGACCCCGATGCGGGAGAAGTCGGCACCTCGGAAGCCGGCGCGGAGGAGGCCGGCGCGGCGGTCGCTGCTCGCACGGACGCCCCGAACGTCGACAACCGCGAGCCTCGCGCAGACCCGCTGCCGCTGCTGGTGTACTTCCACGGCGGCGGGTGGGTGTTGGGATCGCATCACACGCACGACGCCGTCGCTCGGGCGTTGTGCGCGGGCGGCGAGGTGGCGGTGCTCAACGTCGACTACCGCCTCGCTCCTGAACATGTGTTCCCCGCTGCCGTCGACGACGCCGTCGCGGCGTTTCGCTGGGCGCATGCACATGTTGACGCACTCGGCATCGACCCGGATCGCATTGCGGTGGGAGGCGATTCGGCCGGCGGCAACCTCGCAGCCGTCGTCGCGCAGGAATGCGCCCGTGTCGGCGGACCGCAACCTGCGTGGCAGATGCTGTTCGTACCCGTCACCGACCTGACGCTGCCGCGCTCGCGCAGCTACGAACTGTTCAGCGAGGGCTACTTCCTCACGCGCGCCAACATGGATTGGTACGAGGCGAACTACCTCGGAGGCGGAACGCTGCCGGACGACGTCGATGCGATGCGCCGCGACCCGCGCGTCTCACCGCTGTTGGCCGATGATCTGGGGCAGCTCGCGGAGCGCGGGCTGGCACCGGCGTACGTCGCCGTCGCGGGATTCGATCCGTTGCGTGACGAGGGAAACGCCTACGCGCGCAAGCTCTCCGACGCAGGTGTGGCGACGACGTTGCGCGTGCACACCGACGCCGTGCACCCGTTCATCAACATCCTCGCGACGGACCTCGGGCGACGCTGCATGGCCGAAGCCATCGGCGCTCTCCGCATGGCCCTCCACGTGCGCTGACGCCCCGCCGCTCGCCCGTTGGCCCGCTCGCACCTCGGCGATCTGGTCGTGGCCGTGGCCGGAGCCCCACCCCCGCTCCTTACCCATCCGCGATTCCTGTCCCCATCGGCGATTTTCGTCCACATTCGCGGATCCCGTCCCCATCGGCGATCTACGGTCACATTCATGGCGCCGCTGCTTCCGGACCGACGACGGGCGGGCGAGGTCTCGGCCTCAGCCGTCGCTCGTCGCATCACCGACGCGGAGACGACGGCGTCACCACCGTCCGTGCCCCTGGAGCCGGCTGACTGGGATGCACCGTAGGCAGAGGTGGGCGGGGGCCGTGCGCCCGCCTGAGTGAGGTCGAGCGAATGTGGACAAGAGTCGCAGTTGAGGCAGGGTCGCCAGCCACAGGCGGCTGACCAGCTGACGTCAGGCTCTTGCCCCCTCCAGCCACATCACGGGGGGAAGCTCAGTTCGTGGCATCCCACGCTGTCAGCGACTGCCCGTGGGGCCCCGTCAGAGCGCGGGGTTGCCCGTCGACGGCGAGCACGAAACGTCCCCGCAGATCACGTGGTTCCCAGGCAGCAGCCACCGCATCGCGCATGCCTGGCATGACGCTGGGAGCCTCGTTGCTGATCCACGTGAAACCACCGGGCCGATGCGTCAACTCGTGCAGGCGACGTTCGAATCGTGTGCGGGTGTCATCGTCGACGTAGGCAAGCACGGCCGAGTGGAACAGCACGAGGTGCAGCTCGTCCGGCACCTGCGCGACGAGGCGCTCGAGATCGTCGACGACATCGCCACGGACGATGTGCGCGGCGTCCTCGGGATGCGACGTCACGTGCCGCCTGACGGTGTCGATCGCCGCAGCGAGCCGCGATGCGCGTTCGTCCTGGCCGGGCCACACGAGCGCTCGCAACCAACGGGCGTTGTCGAGAGCCTCGGGGTCATCGGACAACACATCGAGTGGGTTGAGATCGAGGCCGCCACGCCATGCGATCGTCGGCGCACACGGCGTTGCGTTCGTCATCTCGTCGAGTGCGCCGGCGACCACGCACGTCAGCAGCGGCCGGTCGACCCCGTCAACCCCGAACGGACCCGACGCCTCTCGCGGCTCGAACACCTCGTCATCGCATGAGGATTCGCGCCCCCGGGAAGCCATCGCCCCACCAGCGGGTGCGTCCTTGCACTCGCCGCCTGGGTCGACACCCTCGTCGTCAGCGCCACCGGCGGCGGGGTCTTCGCCAGCCTCGGACTCGGCGACGTACTGATAGGCATAGAGGTCGGGGTAGAGCGCCAACCCGGCCGAGCACCCGACCTCGACGAGCGCGATCCGGCCGTCGCCCGCTGCACGCGCCGCATCAGCGATGAACGGCAGCAGCGTCGCGCATCGCCCGACCTCGTTCGTCTGGGTGGCCCGCGAGAGCGCCACTGCGCGCACCTCGTCCCAGTGCTCGCGCAGCCAGTTGACGAACGACGACGCATCGTCGGACGGCGCGTCGAGGTAGCGCGCAGCGCCCAGGACGAGGTTGGGCTGACGCTTGGGCGCAGGCAGCGTCGCGATGAGCGAGAGGACGGCGTCGTCATCCGCGATGCGCAGGCAGATCGCCTCGTAGATCGGCGAATTTCCGCGAGCTTCGTTCGTGGCGAACCTGCGGTAGGCCGTGGCGGTGTCGGCTTCGAGCCCGGTCATGGTCATGGTGGCCTCCTTGGTGCCTCGACGTCAGCCTCCGCCCGTCGACGGCGGCTCACAAGACGTCGAGCCGCAGAAGAAACCCAGAAATTCACGCGCGGCGGGAGCCCGCGCCGTCCGTACCGCTCGGTTGGGCACAGCGCCACGCCGCACCCCGATGGCATGAAATCGCGCGTCGTGTGGTTGAGTGGAACACGAGCACGCAGCCGACGAGATCTCTCCGGCCCCGCTCGATGATCCCCGCCCCGCGTCCGTGACGCCCGGCCCGGATCCCCACCTCGCCACGACGCGAAGCCGCGAACCATCGCGCCGCCGACCGGCCACTTGACTCGAAGGATCCCGCATGACCATCACCAACCCGTTCACCCTCGCCACGCTGACGACGACGCCCGACGCGTCACCCGCCGACGTCGCCGAAACCCCCGTCACCCCCTACGCGACGCTGTGTGCGGATACGAGCCGCCCAGCCGCGTTCGCGATGACGTTCGTCGAACCCGCAGCATGATCGAACGCGGTCTGACAAAGGGTTGAGCGGCTGCTCAGCGCACGCGCAGGGGTGCAGGCCTACGCTGGGGGCGTCCCGACCATGTGCTGGAGCTCACCGATGACCGATTCGCACCATGCCTCGTCCCATCCTGTCGGCTCAGGAGGCGCGTGAGCGGATCGCGGCCGTCGAGCAGTTCATGGTCGCGTACCGCTCGGCCATCGACGAGATCGGGACGAAGCTGCGCGTGCTGCAACGCGAGTTCACGCACACCGGCAGCTACAGACCGATCGAGAGCGTCAGCACGCGCCTGAAGTCGATGGAGTCGCTGCTGCGCAAGGCCCGCAAACGCGACTGCCGCCACCTCGACGACGTCCGGGCGCGCGTCACGGACATCGCCGGCATCCGCGTCATCTGTTCGTTCACGCATGACGTCTACCGTGTCCGCGACCTGTTGCTCGCGCAGGACGACGTCACGCTGCTCGAGCAGAAGGACTACGTCGCGCACCCGAAGCCGAACGGGTATCGCAGCCTGCATCTCATCGTCGAGGTGCCGGCCTTCTTGTCGACGGGCCCGCAGCCCGTGCCCGTCGAGGTGCAGTTGCGCACCATCGCCATGGATTTCTGGGCGAGCCTCGAGCACAAGATCTACTACAAGTACGACGGCGACGTGCCCGCGCACCTGCTCTCGGAGCTGACGACGGCGGCGCACACGGCCAGCCGTCTCGACGCCGACATGGAGAGGCTGCACCACGAGTTCAGTGCGCTGCGCACGGCGAACTCCGCTGATGACGATCACGTGCTGCCCGAGATGCTGCAGCTCATCAGCTACTTCGACAGTTCGTCGGAGCGTCACTGAGGCGAGGCTCAACCCTCGTCCGACTCGCGCGTGTAGGCCGCGGCGCGGGTGATGTCGTCCTCCTCGAGGCCTGCTCCGACAGCGCCGCCCAGCGTCGCGAGTGACGCCGTCATCCAGGCGCTCTCGACGATCTTGCCGTTCGACCACGACTGATCCGACAACTGCTGGAACGAACGCCCG
>NZ_LSJT01000102.1:0-15040 GCF_001556795.1 Dermacoccus sp. CCH2-D9 | reverse complement strand
GTCGTTGTCACGGCTGAAACCGCCGCGTCGCTCGTCGCGTCCGCCCGCGGCGCCGTCGCGGCGTCCTCCGAAGTCGCGGCCGCCGGAGCGGTCCTGGCCGCGCTTGGCGCCGGCCTTGTCGGCGTGCGACCAGCGCGGCTTCTTGCCGTTGTTGTTGTTCATCGAAGACATGGGTGTGAACCTCTCGGTCGAGAGCACCGAAGGCGAGCACGCCAGAGAGCCCGTGGAGCACGTGGGCTGGAAGGATTGCGTACTGGGTGGATCGGCGCTGTTGCGTGGGATCTCGGCGCTCACATGACGGCGTCACATCGTGGGTGACGCTCAGAGAACGGGCCTACTCTCACCACCACGTGCCGCCACAGGGAGTAGCTGCGGGCACGCTCAAACCGAAAGCAAACCTACTGAACGCAAGATCAATGGTCCCCCAAGTCTACGTCACGCCCGGCGGCGCAGCAGACGCGTCAACCCCCACGCCAGGATGATTCCTGTCACATCGGCGAGTGCGTCGCGCCAGTCCGTGTCGCGCTCCACGACGTCCGTGCCCTGGATCAGTTCGGAGATCGGCGCATAGAACGCGAGCATGAGCGCCACCCATCGCCACCGTCCGAGCAGTGCCAGGAGTGCGGGTCCGCCGAACATGCAGGCGTGGACCACCTTGTCGGCGTGGGGGAACAGCTCACCTTCTGCCCCGCTCGAATGGAACACGTACAGGAGGTACGTCTGCAGTGCGAGGGCGAGCACGAGCAGCGCGCGGCAGGCGCGGACGAGGCGGGAGTCGGAAGGGGGCATCCCGTGCAGTATCGCACCGCGCACGTCCGGCGCCCTCTCGGCGGGTTCTCAGGCTGTCGGCCTAGCTTCGAGCGGCTGCGACGAGGCAGCCCCGCGCCCAAGGAGCTCTCATGACGGTGCACTTCGATCACGCCGCCCACGTCGCGACGATGTGGCTGCCGCAGCTGTCCCCCACCCGCGCGACGGTCGTCTCGACGCTCGCCGCGCTCGCGTTCTGCGCCGTGCTGATCGGCGCGATCGCGTGGATGTTCGCGTCGATGTGCCTGGAGCAGGCCCACCCGTGGCGCTTCGGCGTGATCGCGGCGCTCGCCGTCGTCGCGCTCGTGGCGGCGGTGCCGTCGATGCGTCATCGCGTGGCGGGCCCGGCGCCCATCGCGTCGGCCACGGCGACGATCGAGCGCGCCGACGCGTTGAGCGCAGCGCGTGCCGCCGTCGTCCCTGAGAAGGACTGGCGCCCGGAGGCGAAGGCCGTCGCCGCGCCGGCCTCGAGTGACGTGACGTGGTCGCCCGATGACCTGCACGCCCTCAGCGTCGCCGCGCAGAAGAAGAACGGGCTGACAGAGACGTACGCGCGAAGCCGCATCGAGGTCGACTCGACCGGCCAGGACACCGCGACGATCGCCGCGCACGGCACGACCTACCTGACGAAGGACGACAAGCGCGTCCGCTGCGTTGCACGCGTCAAGCACGTCGTGAAGAACAACGTCGGCCAGCCGCTGGCCGCCGACCTCGACCAGGTGGTGTGCGTCCCGGCGGCCTGAGGACACTGCGTTCTGCTGCCTCACATGGCCCGTGCCCCTTTCACGGCTCGACCCCGACGCTCACACCTTCTTGGAGCATTCGGGGCCGGAGCCACGTGCAATGGACTCCGGTGAGCGAAGCGGGCGCCCACAGACACGGCATCGCCCCACCGATCCAGCGGAGGCGTCATGTGGGGCGAGATCCAACACGACGGGGCCGGGCGCTCCCCCAACACCTCGCGGGTTCGCTGCCTCATCGCACCGTCGAACCCGTCGCGCACGGCTCGATCGTGGTGCGGCTGAACGCCGTGGCGCCGCGCCAGTGACGGCCATTCGTCGACGGCACTCGCCACCAGGGCCAAGCCGTATCGTCCAGCACCTCGTCATAGTACGGCGAGACGCCGGCGGTGTAATCGGCGCGGACCGTCGTGAGGCGCACGAGGATGGCGGGCGAGTAGGTCGTCATGGGGTCGAGTCCTGCGCCCGCTGGCCCCACAGATAGCGCAACGCCCAGACCGCATCGATGCGGTCGGCATCGTTGGTCTGCGCTCCGTCGAGCCGCATCGGCGGCCTCTACCTGAGGAATTGCTCGTCAAGCGAGATGGAACCAACCACTCGAAGTCGAGAACAAGCGGATTATCGAGCTGCGCTCGCCTGGGCTGGCGTGGGAAAGTGCATCTGGGCCTGCCGTGACGCGGATCGAAGTCCCTTGGCATTGTCCAGAGCGTTCACAAGTTGCTGATCGGACAAGCCCAACTCGACGAGCAGGTTGACGGTTACAACCGCTCGGGTGACCTCAAGCGTGGCAACGAGTCGATCGCACCCACCTTCGTCACGACCCGCGTGCATGAGACCGTTTCTCGACTCCTTGGCCGCCTTCACCCAAGCCTTAGGGTTCGGCAGAAGCCGGCTCGCGGTCTGCGCGGGCAATCTTGCGGCAAGGGCATCCAATCGCTGCGCTAGTGAGAAACCTCCCGGAACGATAGACCGCAACCACTTGGCAGTCTCCGCATCAAGAGTATCGAACGCCTTTGATAGACGCCGTAAATTGTCATCGCGACTGAAGGGAGGTTTTGCATCGGGCAACTGGCGGTGAAATGCTTCCGCCGATGCTACGGCTACAACGACCATAGACTCGAGATAGTGGTCTTCCACGTAGCGGCTCCCCAGCACCATGTGGCAAGCCGCCTGAAACCGCTCGACAACCTCCCACCACCGAGGTAAGACTTCCTCGAGAGGCAGTTCGGTGGCATCGAAGGCCCCGTGACCCGAAGGCGACAGCCGCCGGTTACGATCGGGAAGGCCGCGCGCGTTCCGGAAAAGCCACACCCGCCGGCTTGCCGGCCCCCCCTGCACATGGCCCCCCTCAGCCTGCTCTGACACGTGCCCTGACACCCACGACAGAGCAGGGCCACAATCGAGTGCCAGCGCGAGGAGATCTTGCGCTGTGTATATCTCGCCCCAAACACGGTCGAGGGCAAACGGTTCCGCCGGAAGGAACTCGAGCGACGCCGAGTGGTTGGTCTCGACTTTCCGGCTCTCATAAGCGTCAACCTGCGTCGGCATGGTGACCAAGTGACGAAGTGTCACTGTCCCCCACGGAAGGGATACCTCGACGGGCTTCGGAGTTTGGATGGCGATACTGGCCTCCCCCGTGGGACGCATGGTGGCTGAGTCAATCCGCATCTCGGCCGAGGTGGACTGTGCGCCGGCGAAAACGTGCAAGTTTTCAATGCTACAGCTGAAGGCGCTGAAGGTGGTTTCGCTGGAGGACGCTACATGAGCGCCGAATATCGCATCGGCTACATCCAGATTTTGCTCGCTGTAACCTGCGTCTAGCATGGTCCGATATTGCTGACGGCCGGAGGGGCTGACGTTCATGAGCGTCATGGGTTGACCCTCGCAGGTGCCGTGGATGACAGGGAAGGTCTCTCGGCGTTGAACGCTTTGAAGCATTGCATCCGCCACGTTCTCCCAGATTCGGTCCTCGAAAGCCCCAATGAGTTCGAGCTTGAGTCCTAGCCAGGGGGTGTACGTCAAGATGCCTGAAACAGACGTGCCGGGATCTTCGGGAAGCCACCAGACGCCTCGCCATTCTCGCGATTCGAGTAGCGACTCGGGGGATGTCATACGGTTACCGTCCGATACCACAGTGTCACGCGTCCCCCTTCAACTTGCGATACAACAACCGTCCGAGCACGTTGAGCAACGTCTGCTCCACTGCGTCGTCGGCGCTGAGGATCTGCCCCATGCGCGACTGAGCCTCATGCGAATCCGCCACGGCCAGCACGAGCGCGTCGCGCAACGTCGCGGACTCGAGGAACTGATCCTCCGAGTTCGCGCCAGCCTGCTCGCGCAGGTCGTCGTCGGCTTCCATCTCCGCGAGGATGCCGCCCGCCCAAGCCTTGATCTGATCGTCCTTGAAACCCTCACCGGCGAAACGCTCGTTGAGGCGCTCCACGAGCTCATCGAGCAGCACCATCTTCGGATCCCGCTGCTCACCCGTGCCGGCCGAGCTGGCCGGCTTCAGCTTGATCTTCTCCCCCGCCGCCAGGTCGAGCTTCGCATCGGCCTGCTTCGTCGTCGAGATGTGCCGCAACGACACGTCCGACAGATCGACCGTGGGCGTCTCGTCGTCATCACGCAGGTGCGGCGAGAGCAGCCGGTAGAAGATCGAACGCTTCTCCACGTCGGTGTCTTCAAAGTTGAGCACCTGGCTGAGGAAGTCATACAGCTTGACGAACGAACGCAGATCCTTGCGGAACATCGCCAACGCCTCGAGCTCGACCGCGTCCTTGCTCGCCCGCGCCGCCTTGCGCCGCTCCACGAACCGGCGCTTGACCGGCGTCAGCGCGCCCGACAACGCCGTGTTGCCGGCACCACGTACGAACTTTTCGACGACATCATCGACCTCCGCATCGTCGTACAGGCCGGCCGCGTCGAGCTTGCGGTGCAAGCGGTGGATCGAGTCCGGGTCGGTCGTCTCGACGATCTCGGCTTCCTCGTAGTACGGCTTGAACGCCGCGAGAATGTCATCGGCCGAGTTCACGAAGTCGAGCACCATCGTGCGCTTGCCCGGCTTGAACCGGTTGAGCCGCGACAACGTCTGCACCGCCGTCACCCCCGACAGCTTGCGATCGACATACATCGCACACAACAACGGCTGATCGAAGCCCGTCTGGAACTTGTTCGCCACGATCATCACCCGGTAGGCGTCATCGGTGAACGCGGTGCGCAGATCCTTCGTGCCCTTCGGGTTCATCGTCGCTTCACTGTGCTTCGTGTTGCCCTTGAGCAACTCGCGCGCGTTCTGCGGCGTCTGCGGATCCTCGACCTCCCCGGAGAACGCCACGAGCGAGGTGTACGCCTCGATCTTGTGCTCGGCCAGGTAGCGATCCATCGCGTACTTGTAGCGCACCGCAGCCTTGCGTGAATCGGTGACGACCATCGCCTTCGCACGCCCGTCGAGCAGGTGCTTCACGTTCGCGTCGAAGTGCTCGATGATGATCTGCACCTTCTGCGCGATGTTCGTCGGGTGCAGTTTCACCCAGTGCATCAGCCCCTTCGTCGCGACCTGCTCATCGACAAGCATCCCCTCACCGTCCAGCGCCGAATCAGGGGTGGCGTTGCCGGACTTCGTCGCGAGCTGGAACGCCGTGTCGTACGTCGTGTACGAGGCGAGCACATCGAGGATGAACTCCTCCTCGATCGCCTGCGCCATCGTGTACAGGTGGAACGGGCGCGGCAGATCCGTCGTCGGGTCAGGCCGGCCGAACAACTCGAGGGTGCGCTGCTTCGGCGTCGCGGTGAACGCCACGAACGAGACGTTGTCCGTATCCCCACGCGCGGCCATCTTCGCTTCGAGCAGGTCGTTGACGCTGACCTCGCCACCGTCCTGCATGTCCGCGATCTCCTGCGGCGAGAGCACCTCTTTGAGCTTCGCGGCGGTCTGCCCGGTCTGTGACGAGTGCGCCTCATCCGCGATGACCACGAACCGCCGACCCTTCAAAGACTGCTCCGAGGCGATCTTGTCGAGCACGAACGGGAACGTCTGGATCGTGACAACAATGATGAGCTTGCCCGAAGCGAGCGTCTTCGTCAGATACGACGACTTCGACGTCGAATCCCCATCGGTCAGGGCCTTCGCGGCCTCGTTCTGGTTGATCGTCGCGACCATGCCGGCAGCCGGTTCGATCTGACGCACCGCCTCCTGCAACTGATCATCCAGCACCGTGCGGTCAGTGACGACGATGACGGTGTCGAACACCTTCGCATCGTTCGCGTCATGCAGCGTCGCCAGGCGGTGCGCCGTCCACGCGATCGAGCGCGTCTTGCCCGAACCGGCCGAGTGCTGGATGAGGTACTTCTGCCCCGCCCCGAGCTCTCGGGCGTCTGCGACGATCTTCGTCACCGCATCGAGCTGGTGGTAGCGCGGGAAGATCAGCGCCTTCGACACCGACTGCTTTCCCGTCTTCGGGTCGGTGGTCTTGTCGGTCTCGTAGTGGATGAACTTGCCGAGGATGTCCAGCCACTGATCACGCGCCCACACATCGCGCCACAGGTACGTCGTCGGACAGCCACCGTCCTCGTCCGGGCCGTTGCCCGCGTGCCCGTCATCGCCACGGTTGAACGGCAAGAATCGGGTGTGCTTGCCGGCCAGGCGTGTCGTCATCCACACCTCGTCGTTCGAGACCGCGAAGTGCACGAGCGCGCGCGCCCCGAACGTCAACAATGGCTCACCCGCCGGCGGGCGGTCGTCTCGGTACTGGCGCTTCGCGTGCTCGACGCTCTGGTTGAAGTCGGTCTTCAGCTCGACGGTGGCGACCGGGATGCCGTTGACGAACAACACCAGATCGATGCGGTTCTCGTTCTTCGTCGAGTAGCGCACCTCCCGCATGACGCGCAGCCGGTTTGCGGCGTAACGCGCGTTCACCTTCGCGTTCGAGGTCTTCTCCGGTCGCTTCTCCATCATCGTGAACGTCGCCGGCGTGTTCTTGAACCCCGTGCGCAGCACCTGCAGCGACCCGCCCTGCGGATCCGGCGCGTTCAAGTCATCCGCCAAGGCACGCAGCAGCTTCGTGCGGGCCTTCGCCCGCTCGCCCTCACTCATCGACGGCTTGACCTTCTTCGCGAGCTGCTCCGGCTGCGTCGCCTCGAGCCACGCGAACACATCGTCGGGGAACAGCGCGAGCTCCCGGTCGTAGCCGGCATCGTTCTGACTCACGAGCCAGCCATGCGCTTCGAGGTAGGCGCAGATCTCGCGGCCAAAGGTCAGTTCGTGCGTCTGGCTCATGCTGCATCCCCGCTCTGCGTTGAGGTCGTGACGTCGATCTGGCCCGTAACGGCCGCCGTGATGAGCGCCGCGCGGCGCTCTCTCGCCAACTCGATGTGCCGCTCGACCTTCGCGATGAGGGTGTCGATCTTCGCCGTCTCGCGGTCGAGGTAGTCCGCGATCTCGCGCTGTTCGGCGAGGGGTGGGACGGGGAACTGCTCGGCCACGAACGAGTCGAGATCAAGGTTCTGGATGCCGGTCGTCTGCTTGACGTGGCGCCACGTCAAACCGCTCGCGTAGCTTCCATGCAGGGCATAGAGCCAGAACCGTGATGCCTGGCCGGGCCGGAAGCGCATGCGCCCAATGAAGTTGGCGCACACCGCCGCATGGTCGGTGTCGTAGATCGCCACAAAACCGACCGGGTTAATGGCCGTCCCGCCCGATTTCTCGATCAAGAGATCGCCCCGCCTCAGGCCAAGACGCCGGCGGTCTGGTGCCGACACGCTGCGCAGTGTGTCGCTCTCTCCCACCGCAAGCCGCGGGCGATCAAAATCCGCCACACGCACGCACGTGATGTCGTCGTCTCCACCGTCGGCCTCGGCACCCCACGTCCCGGTCTGGACGCTCGCCAAAACGCGCTTCAGAGGCAGCACTCGCCAAGGCGCGGGCACTTCACCAGCCCATCCTGGTCCTGCCTGTTTCGGGACGTCCGCATTGAGGCCGCGCGCTACCGTGGCCACGACCAAGCCGACCCGCCGCTCCCGCAGCCGCTCGATCATCGTCGTCTGCTTCTCGATGAGCGTGTCGATCTTCGCCGTCTTGCGGTCGAGGTAGTCCGCGATGGCGCGTTGTTCAGTGAGACTCCACATTGGAACACGTAGTCGGCGGTACTTGGAGGCGCTGAAGTTGTCGATGGTCGAACGCACCGCGCCGACCGCAATCTGATCCCAGTAATGTTGCGATTGCATCCAGTAGCCGATGTAGCGGCCCTCGGTGCGTGCGTTGGGCCTAAAGCGCACCAAGAACCCAGCAAAGCAGGCGGGTCCAATGTCCCCAAGGCGCGTGCTCTTCCCGATCGTACCGGCTGCGGTCATTAGGAGGTCGCCGGCCTGCACCCTTGCCTGGTTGGCAATATCTGGGGGCTGGCTGGCGAACACATCGTCTCGTAGAGCAGTCGGCGAGGCGATGTCAGTTGTCCGGATATACCTAGGCCAGGCTGGATCATCGTTGGCTCCTGCGAGACCCAGGCCGTTGACTACCGGAGCACTGGACAGGTAGCCCAGCGGAATCGAACCCCTCATCCCTCCACCTCCGACAGCAGCGCGATGATCTCCTTGCCCAGCGTCTCGAGTTCCGCGTCGATCTCGGCGAGCGGGCGCGGCGGAACGTAGCGGTAGAACAGTCGGGTGAAGGGGATCTCGTAGCCGATCTTCGTCTTCGTTGTGTCGATCCACGCGTCCGGTACGTGGGGCTTCACCTCACGCTCGAAGTAGGCGTCGATCGTGTCGCGGAACGGCACGAGTTCGGTGCCGCGCAGGTCGGTGTTGGGCTCGACGTTGCCCTTGTTGTCCGTGCACACCTCGGCGGCATCGTCGTGCTCACCGACGGCCTGCCAGATCGCCTTCACCACGGGCGCTCCGAATGCCTGGCCGGCGTTTTTGAGCGCCAGGCGCAGCGCCTTGATGAACTCATCTCGGCTCATCCACGTCTGTCCGCGCAGCGACTCGAGGCCGGCGCGAACGATGGTCTGCTCGTCGTCGCTCAGCTTCGTCACGGCCTTCGCGCCCATCGCCGCTTCGAGCGTGTCGTCGGTGGCCTCGAACCGCAGCCGCAAAGGCTGTTCGACCGTGATCTCCCAGTATCCGAAGTCGGCCGGTTCGAGGATCTTCGACTGCTCGCCGTCGGTGAACGCGTCGTAGATCTTCACGATCTCGGCGCGGTCGGCCTCGCTGATCTCGCGGTTCTTCGAGCCGAGGTTCTTGCGCAGCTTCGTCCACCGCGAGGTGGCGTCGATCAACTGGATTGTGCCGCGCCGCTCGGCCGGCTTGTGGTTGTCGAGGATCCACACGTAGGTCGCGATGCCGGTGTTGTAGAACATGTTCGTCGGCAACGCCACGATCGCATCGACGAGATCCGACTCGATGAGATGTCGGCGGATCTCCGACTCCCCCGAACCTGCGCCGCCGGTGAACAACGGCGAACCGTTGAGGACGATGCCGGCGCGGCCACCGGAGTTCTCCTCGGCCGACTTGACCGGGCGCATCTTGCTCGCCAGGTGTTGCAAGAACAACGTCTGACCGTCGCTGATGCGCGGCAAACCCGCGTCGAATCGGCCGCCGCCCTTGGCGTGCTCGCGGCGCACGACATCCTCAGCGGCCTTCCAGTCGCCGCCGTAGGGCGGGTTGGACAGGCAGTAGTCGAACGTCTTGCCCTCGTGTTTGTCCTCACGCAGCGTGTCACCGAGCTGGATCGCCTCGACGGCCTGGCCTTTACCGATCATGTCGGACTTGCACACCGCGTACGACTCGTCGTTGAGTTCCTGACCCGCCAGCGTCACCTTCGCCTTCGGGTTCATCTCAAGGATCGCTTCCTCGGCCACCGACAGCATGCCGCCGGTGCCGGCGGTGGGGTCGTAGATCGAGCGCACCGCGCCCGGCGTGGCGAGCAGATCATCATCGGGGGCGAGCACGAGATCGACGATGAGGCGAATCGCGTCGCGCGGGGTGAAGTGCTCACCGGCCGTCTCGTTCGAGGCGGTGGAGAACTTGAAGATGAGGTGCTCGAAGATCTCACCCATGTCGGCGTTCGACACCCGATCAGGGTGCAGGTCGATGTCACTGAACGCCTCGACGACAAAGTACAGCCGGTTCTTCTCCGCGAGCTTGTGCACCGTCTTGTCGAACGCGAACCGGTCGAAGATGTCCGAAACGTTCGCCGAGAACGCACTCGTGTACTCGATGAGGTTGTCGGCCATCTTGTCCGGATCCCCGAGCATCGACTTGAGGGTGTCCTCGCTCGTGTTCCAAAAGTGCAGCCCGTACGTCTTGCGCAGCCTGGCGGCCAGCGCTGACGGGTTCGGCGTCGCCTCGGCCATCGCGCGGATCTCGTCGCGCTTGCCGTCCATGACGCACTCCATGCGCCGCAGGATGAGGAACGGCAGCGTCGCCGTGCCGTACTGGCTGGGCTTGTACACCCCGCGCAGCTGATCAGCGATCGACCAGATGAAGTTGCTCAAGCCCTGCGATGACATGCGTCCCTCTCGAAGCGGGTGGGGGTGTTCTGCACAACACTAGTGCGATGGACCGACAACAGCCCTGGCTCGGCGTCGGCGAGTGGTACGCGCCGGACCGCACGACGTGCAAGAGCCCGCCGTCACCCCTCGAGAGGGATGACGGCGGGCTCCGTGCCACACGCGTCACGCAGCAGCCTGATTCACGCTGCGTGACGAGTTCTGCGAACAGCCGCTCGGCCTCGCGACCGATGCATGGAGGTGGTGGAGATGGGGGGAATTGAACCCCCGTCCATCGACGGCGATCCAGGGCTTCTCCGGGCGCAGTCATCCTGCGGATTTTCTCGGCCCCGCGGCAAGGAATGACACATTCCGCGACAGGCCCAGTCGAGTGCGAGTCCCACAACGCCCCTCGACAAGACGTTGCAGCAAGTTCTCTAGCTGATGCCAGACACTGAGTCGAGAACTAGCTCAGGCTGACAGACTTCGGGCTCGCTCAGGCGGCGAGGGCGAAGTCGGTGCGCTTGGAATCGGCACCTATGGGTTTGCAGAGAGCGTTAACGAGATAACTCTGCATCCTCGGCCCGCTTCCCCTGGGACGGCGACCGATGTCGAAACCGATCATCCCCATGGAAACTGTTCGCTCTGTGGAGTTGTGCTTGCTGACGAATCAGCGTCCGTCAGTCTAGCGGTTCAACAGCGACGGACGCGAGCGCATTCCCACCCGCTGCGCCTCTGCCGTGTCATGCGCCACACGAGGATCGCTTGGCGCCTCACCCCGAGAGGTCTATCGTTGTTCCTCGGTCGTTGCATCTTCAATCACCTCGCCGCACGGACACGTTGCGTCGCGCCACGGCCGACCCCATCCCGACGAACGGCGGCCAACGCGCGGCTGCACTCCCCCAGGGCAGCGCCCGATCGCCCTGCTGCCCGCGTTCGATCCCGCGAGCATCACACTCCGTCGGTTCCTCGCCGGCCTCTCCCCCACGCCTGCCCCGGCCCCTCAAGGGCGCCAACTCGAGAAAGGAGGGCTGATGTCGACTGCTGCTGTCAGCACTCACGGCCCCGACGCACCCGTGGAGTCATCCACCGACAACCCCGCGAAGCCCAACCTCGGCCTCGCGCTCTTCGTGATCGCCTGCGCCCAGCTCATGATCGTGCTCGATGGGACGGTCGTGAACATCGCACTACCCCACATCCAGACCGATCTGCACTTCAGCCAGTCCGGCCTTCAGTGGGTCGTCACCTCCTACGCGCTGGCTCTCGGTTCGCTCCTGCTGCTGGGCGGGCGCCTCGGCGACATCTTCGGACGCCGCCGCATGTTCACCGTCGGCATCGCCGTGTTCGCTCTCGCCTCGCTGCTCGGCGGCATCGCGCCCAACCCCACCCTCCTGCTCGCCGCGCGCGTGCTCCAGGGTGCCGGTGCGGCGCTGGCTCAGCCGGCGGCACTGGCCCTCGTCAACACGACGTTCCCGCCCGGCAAGGAGCGCAACGGCGCCATGGGTGTCTACGCCGCGATGTCCGGCGCCGGTGCAGCGATCGGCCTCATCCTCGGCGGCGTGCTGACCGAGATCGACTGGCGCTGGACGATGCTCATCAACGTGCCCATCGGCATCGCCGTCGCCGTGCTCGCACCCCGTGTGCTCGTCGAATCCGACGGTCACGAGGGCACCCTCGACATCATCGGCGCCGTCACGGCGACCGCGGGTCTGTTCGGCATCGTCTACGGCCTGTCCAACGCCGCGTCCCACTCGTGGGGCGACACCTGGACCCTCGTGCCGCTGATCGTGGGCACCCTGCTCGTCATCGCGTTCGCTGCCATCGAGAGCCGCACCGAGCACGCCCTGTTGCCGATGCGCATCCTCGCCGACCGCACGCGAGGCACCGCGATCCTCGCGATGCTCATCATGGGTGCCGCGATGTTCGCGATGTTCTTCTTCCTCGGCCTGTACATCCAGCAGGTGCTCGGTTATTCGCCGGTCAAGTCCGGTTTCGCGTTCCTGCCGTTCAGCCTCGGCATCGTCATCGCCGCGGGCCTGTCGCAGAACCTCGTCACGCGCATCAAGCCGCGCTACCTCTCGGGCTTCGGCGGCCTGCTCGCAGCAGCGGGCATGTGGTCGTTCACCCAGCTCGACACGCACTCGAGCTACGCGACGCACCTGCTGCCCGGCATCTTCGTCATGGCCCTCGGCATGGGCTTCGTCTTCATCCCGATGACGCTCGCCGCCTCCCACGGCGTCGAAGCGAAGGACTCGGGGGCCGCCGCCTCCGCGCTCAACACCGCGCAGCAGATCGGTGGTTCGATCGGTCTCGCCGCTCTCACCACGGTGTATTCGCACTATGCGACGCAGCGTGCCGACGAGCTCAAGGCCGCCGCCGCTGCCGCGATGGCGAAGGTGCCGACGTCGGTGCAGGGAACGGATGAGTTCAAGTCGAAGATGCAGGCCCAGCAGGCAGCCGGAGCGCTCGACGTGCAGACCTTCGCCTCGACGCACGGGTTCTGGGTGGCCTCCGGCATGCTTCTCGTCGGAGCCCTGCTCATCCTGATCTTCATCACGATTCGCAGCGACGAACTGCAGACCGACGGGGCAGCGCCCACCGCGCACGTGGGCTGACGCGGTCGCTTCAACTTGCACACCCTCGCCTCTGGGCGGGCTCGACCCGGCGTCGGGCCCGCCCAGAGGCTTTTCCCACGTCCGGTGTGGTGCGAGACACGCGTGTGTTGCCAACTGTTCGCTATTGGTCGGTTTTGCCGCGAAACTCTGCGGTTTTCAGCGCTGAGCGACCGGTAGTGTCAGCACCAACTGCGCCGCCGCGGCGCCCCACCCCGAACGGAGATGTGCATGTTCCGCAAGGTCCTGGTCGCCAACCGAGGCGAGATCGCCGTGCGCGCGTTCCGCGCCGCCACCGAGCTGGGCGCCACCACCGTCGCCGTCTTCCCCCACGAGGACCGCGGCAGCGAGCATCGTCTCAAGGCCGACGAGGCCTACCAGATCGGCGAGGTCGGCCACCCCGTGCGCGCCTACCTCGACGTCGACGAGATCATCCGCGTCGCCCGCGAATCGGGCGCCGACGCGATCTACCCCGGCTACGGCTTCCTGTCCGAGAACCCGCTGCTCGCCGAGGCGTGCGCCGACGCCGGCATCACCTTCATCGGCCCCAAGCCCGACGTGCTGCACATGACGGGCAACAAGGCGACGGCCATCGCCGCGGCCAAGCGTGCCGGCCTGCCGACGCTGCGCAGCGTGCCACCGTCGTCCGACATCGACGAACTCGTCAAGGGCGCCGACGACATCGGCTACCCCGTCTTCGTCAAGGCCGTCGCCGGCGGCGGCGGGCGCGGCATGCGTCGCGTCGAGAAGCCCGAGGCGCTGCGCGAGAACCTCGAGGCCGCGATGCGCGAAGCCGAATCCGCCTTCGGTGACGCGACCTGCTTCATCGAGGAAGCCGTCGTCGACCCGCGCCACATCGAGGTGCAGATCCTCGCCGACGGTGAGGGCGACGTCGTCCACCTCTTCGAACGCGACTGCTCCGTGCAGCGACGCCACCAGAAGGTCGTCGAGATCGCGCCGGCACCGAACCTCTCCCCCGAACTGCGCGAACGCATGTGCGCCGACGCCGTCGCGTTCGCGAAGGAGATCGGCTACTCGTGCGCCGGCACCGTCGAGTTCCTGCTCGACACCCGCGGCCGCTACGTGTTCATCGAGATGAACCCGCGCATCCAGGTCGAGCACACCGTCACCGAGGAGGTCACCGACGTCGACCTCGTCGCCGCGCAGATGCGCATCGCCTCCGGCGACACCCTCGACGACCTCGGCCTCGCTCAGGAGAACATCCACCTGCGCGGCGCGGCGCTGCAGTGCCGCATCACGACCGAGGACCCGGCCAACGGCTTCCGCCCCGACACCGGCACGATCACCGCCTACCGTTCCGCGGGCGGCTCGGGCGTTCGCCTCGACGGCGGCACGATCCACATGGGCGCCGAGGTCAGCGCCCACTTCGACTCGATGCTCGTCAAGCTCACCTGCCGCGGCCGCGACTTCGCGACGGCCGTGCGCCGCGCCCGCCGCGCCCTCGCCGAGTTCCGCGTGCGCGGTGTCAGCACGAACATCCCCTTCCTGCAGGCCCTGCTCGAGGACCCGGCATTCATCTGCGGCAACGTGACGACGTCGTTCATCGAGACCCACCCGCACCTGCTCGACGCGCGCACCCCCGGCGATCGCGGTACGAAGCTGCTCACCTACCTCGCCGAGACGACCGTCAACAAGCCGTACGGCGACCACTCAGCACTCGCCATCACGGCGCGCGAGAAGCTGCCCGCGTTCGACATCAGCGGCCCCGTCCCGCCCGGCGCGCGCGACCGGCTGATCACCGAAGGGCCCGAGGCGTTCGCCCGCGCTCTGCGCGAGCAGCAGGCCGTCGCCGTCACCGAGACGACGATGCGCGACGCCCACCAGTCCCTGCTCGCGACGCGCATCCGCACCCGCGACCTGCTGCACGTCGCGCCGTACGTCGCACGCATGACGCCGCTGCTGCTGTCGATGGAGGCCTGGGGCGGCGCGACGTACGACGTCGCGCTGCGCTTCCTGTCCGAAGACCCGTGGGACCGCCTCGCGAAGCTGCGCGAGGCGATGCCGAACATCCCGATCCAGATGCTGCTGCGCGGGCGCAACACCGTTGGCTACACGCCGTACCCGACCAAGGTGACCGACGCGTTCGTCACCGAGGCCGCGCGCACGGGTGTCGACATCTTCCGCATCTTCGACGCCCTCAACGACGTCGAGCAGATGCGTCCCGCCATCGAAGCGGTGCGCGAGACGGGCACCGCCGTCGCCGAGGTGGCCCTGTGCTACACCGGCAACCTCGCCTCCCCCGACGAGAAGCTCTACACGCTCGACTACTACCTCTCGCTCGCCGAGAAGATCGTCGACGCCGGCGCCCACGTCCTCGCGATCAAGGACATGGCGGGTCTGCTGCGCGCCCCGGCGGCGCGTACCCTCGTCACCGCGT